>NZ_JBHWJJ010000066.1:0-41320 GCF_042732005.1 Streptomyces sp. NPDC059851
CGTGCGGCGGGGCGGCGCGACCGGCCCCCGGCACCGGGATGCCGGGGGCCGGTCGCGTTGGCCGCCGTCAGTCCGGCTCTGCGGAGGTGAGGGCGCCGAACAGGGCCTGCACGGCTTCGACGGCGCTGCCGTCGTGGTCGCTGCCCGCCGTGCCGCTGCTGCGGTACTGGACGTTGGCGGTCCGGTCGAGCTCCAGGATGGAGTCGGCGTGGGAGTTGTCGACCACCGTGATCAGACTCCCGCCGGCCGCTGCGGGCGCGGCCGCCGCACCGAGCAGGACCGCCGCGAGCACCGGGACGGCCGCTCGCCCCCGCCCGCCCTGCCGGCGGCTCACACCCCCACCCGCTCGGGAACCGGGCGCAGCCGGGCCACGTTGTCCTCCAGGAGCCGGGTAGCGGTGGCGACACCGATCCCGCCGTCGGCGGTCACGAGGGGCAGCCGCCCGTCGTTCCGCCGCAGGTCGCGCAGGGCCGCGTCCATCGCCTCGTGGGCCGCGAAGAGGCAGGGCGTGCTGTAGATCGCCACGTCCACCCCGAGTTCGGCCAGCTCACCGAGCGAGAGCCGCGGCGACTTCCCGCCCGCCAGCTGGTTGAAGAGCAGCGGCTTGTCGCCGACCACCTCCCGGATCCGTCGGATCCACTCCACGCTGCGCACCCCGTCGACCAGGACCACGTCGGCGTCGGTGGCCGCCAGGCGCTCGGCCCGGTGCAGGATGTCGGCCTCCTCGGTGGCGTCCGTACGGGCCACCACGACCATGTCCTGGCGGACGGCCAGCACCATCTCCAACTTGTCGAGGTACTCCTGGAGGGGCAACACCTGCTTGCCGTCGGCGTGCCCGCACCGGCGGGGACGCCGCTGGTCCTCCAGGATCACCCCGGAGGCCCCGATGCGCTCCAGCCCCTCGACGACGTGGCAGGCCACCTCCGGGTCCGCGTAGCCGTCGTCGATGTCCACGAGCAGGTGGTGCCCGGGGAAAGCGCCGCGCAGCCGCTGGACGAAGGCGACCATGTCCGGCCAGGCGATGAACCCGATGTCCGGCAGCCCGTAGTAGGACGCGGCGAAGCCGAAGCCGGAGACGAACATCCCGTCGTAGTGCCGGGCCGCGATGGACGCCGAGTACATGTCGTACACGCCGATCAGGGGGGTGGTTCCCGGCGCGGCGATCTGTTCCCGCAACTTGTTCCCGTAGGTCAAGGCCTGACTCCTCGTCATGGTGAAGCAGCACAGAGACGTGGCGGGACCGCCGCAACACGACGGTCCTTTACCAAAGCCCGATGGTTTCGTGGGAGAACCCGGAAACTCCTGAGGCGAGCGCTTTACTCACTCTCCAGGGGGAGCGTTTTCACCAGAGAAACGTCACTGGGCGCCTCAGCCGAGGACCGCTGCTCACCCGGCGAGCGGACCACCAGCAGGCCACCCCTCCGCTTCAGCGGTCGTCGCGCATGTCGTCCAGGTCTCCCTCGCTCAGCTCGTGCATGACGTCGCGCATGGTCGCGTCCTCCCGGCCGCGCTCGTGCGCGACCTCGTCGGGGCTGCGCGGCCGGCCGCCCGTCTTCAGCTGGTCCGGGTCCGGCGACCGTCCGCGGATCCGTTCCCTGTCCTGCCTGTCGCTGTCGCCGCCCATGGCCTTTCACACTCCCAGCTCGTCCCCCGCAGCCGCAGCGCATGCAGCCACTGCGTCACTGCTGCAGCCACTGCGTCACTGCGCGGGCGCACCGCTCGGCGGCGGCCGTCGCCTCCGCCGCCCGGCGCCTAACCGTTCCTCCGCCCGCCAAACCTGCGGCCCGTCCTGCTCCCGGTCCAGCTCCCGTTCCGCACGTCGGCCAGCACGGAAGGCGTGGCATCAAGCCGGGGCCGGGTCGCCTCGACCACCGTCCCGGACGTCCTTCGCCCAGGCCGAGGGGTGGCTCCGTACTCACGGACCCGGCTCCTGCACGGGCTCCGCCCGTCACGGCATCCACACCATCGTCGGACCCGGCCGGCCGTCACAAGGCCAGCATGATGCCGTAGGCGAGGAAGAACAGGGCGACGATGAGGGCGAGCACCACGATGATCGCGAGCGGGCCGCCCGCCCAGCCCCGCTTCAGGGGACGGTGCGGGCCGGCACCCGTGCCGGTGCTCGCCTCGCCCGGCGGTGTCTCGCCCGGGGGCACACTGCCGCCCGGCGTCAGTCCCGGTGTCCGCCGCGGGTCGGGGTCCGGGTTGCTAGGGGGATGGTCTCTGTTCATGCCCGGCGCCTCCCCCCGGAGGCCGCGGGTATGCACCGGCGGTGGAACCGTTCGGGCGGGCCGCGGCAGTGAGCTCAAGCCCGACCGCACGCGTGCCGATGCAGAGGGGGCAAGGGGCACGCCGGGGCCCAGCCGCCGACCGCCAGGAGCCACTCGTGCCGGAATCCGGGCCCGGTCTCGACGCCTTCAACGCCGCGCTGGACGGACCCGTGTACGTGGTCACGGCCGCGTCCGGCGGCAGGCGCGGCGGGTGCCTGGTCGGGTTCGCCTCCCAGTGCTCGATCGACCCGCCCCGCTTCGTCGTCTGGCTGTCGACCGCGAACCACACCCACACGGTCGCGCGCGGGGCGCAGTACCTCACCGTGCACCTGCTGCGTCGGGACCAGCGGGCCCTCGCGGAGCTCTTCGGCGGCCAGACCGGAGACCGCGTGGACAAGTTCGCCCGCACCGGCTGGCGGCCCGGCCACGCGGGGAGCCCGGTGCTGACGGACGCGGCCGACTGGTTCACCGGCCGGATCGAAGGCGTGTTCGCGGGCGGCGATCACGAGGGCTTCCTCCTGGCCCCGGTCCAAGAGTCTCCGTCCCCGCCGGCCCCCGGCCCGGTCGTCCCGCCCCTGCGGTACGCCGATGTACGGGACCTGGAGCCCGGCCACCCGGCCTGACCGCCGTCCCCCCGTCAGGCGGCGGGCGGGAGCGGGAGGCGCAGGGCCGATTCGTTCCGGTCCCAGGCCGCCGTGACGTGCGCGTCGAGCCGCTCTTCCAGCAGGACCGTCGCCGCGCAGCCGAAGGCCACGTCGGCCTCCAGCGCGGGTTCGTCGGCGAGCAGCCCGCCGACGACCTCGCGGCGCACCACCTGCTCGTGGACCGCGTCGGCCTCGACGTGCTCGGCGTAGAAGCGTTCGGCGGCCGGGCCCGCGCCGCACCGCCGCATCGCGTGCAGCAGGCGCCGGGACCCCGGCGAGGAGGTGATCTCCACACAGGCGAAATGGCCGACCAGGGCGCCGCGCAGGGCCCGGTGCAGGCCGAAGAGCGACATCAGGTTGACGGTGGCGAGCAGGACCGCCGGAGCGTGTTTCAGGTACCTGCCGTACGCGGGATCGAGGCCGAGGTCGGTCATCAGGTCGGCGAACAACCGTGCATGGATGTCCTCGGCGCGTCCGGCGCCGAACTCGTCGTACTCGACAGCGGCCATGCCGGCCTTGGCCCGACCGGTCAACCGCGGGACGACCCACAGGTGGGGGTCCGCTTCCTTGAGGTGGTAGAGGGAGCGCAGGGCGGCGTACTCGCGCAGCTGCCAGAGCGAACCCCGCTGTTCCAGGTAGTGGCTGGTGCTGCCGGCCGGTTCTGCGGACTCCACCAGGAGGGGACCGAAGGCGTCCGCGACGCTGTCCGGCCCGCCGCCCAGTTCGCCCCGCAGGGCGTCGAGGAACGCGGTCTCCAGGAGCCGTCGCAGCTGCAGCAGGTGCGGGTCCCACTCCCGTTCGTCGACGGCCTCGCGGAATCCCCGGTAGTGCAGTTCGTACAGCAGGTACAGCGCGAGCTGGAGGTCCTCGCCCCACGGATCGGCGCGCGTGGCGGCCGCGCGGGAGTACGCGGGCGGCCGGCCGCCGCGCAGGGCGTCCACCACGGCCTGCGACAGCTCTCCGCGCCCCGGCACGAGGCCGGGTCGTCGCCCGTTCACGGTCCGCTCCCGTCGTCGGAGGGCGCCGCCGGGCCCCGGCGGCGCGGGCGGTGGCTGGTGTCGCACCAGGGCAGGTTCCGGCTGCGGCGGCAGGTGCAGACCGCGACCGTGAAGCGGTCCGAGCGGGCGACCGTACCGTCCTCCAGCACGATCTCCACCGGGCCCTCGATCAGCACGGGGCCCTGGGGGACCACCGTCACACGGCGGGCGGGACTCGTCACGGGGGCGGCTGCGGTTTCGGCCGCGGATGCGGTCGGGGAAACCGGGCGGTGTTCAGGCGCGTCGGGCACGGATGACCACCAGCTCTTCCCACTGCTCGCCCGCGCCCGCCAGGCCGTGGCTCTCCAGCCAGGTACGCCGTGAGCGCAGCACCGGACCCCACGGCACGGCCGTGCGCAGTAGGACCCCCGCACTGAGTCCGGCCCGTTCCAGGCGCCGCACGGTGGCACGCGGCCCGCACATGCCGGACTGCACGATCAGGAGCACACCGCCCGGCCGCAGCACGGCCGGAGCCCAGGCACAGATCCGGTCGATGATCTGCCGCCCGGTCGGCCCTGCGTCCCAGGACCGGGCGGCGCCGCGGAGCGGTAGCCGCGGGTCGGGGGAAGGGACGTACGGCGGATTGGCCAGGACCAGATCGAACCGCCGGCCGCGGGTACGGGCGGCGAAGTCCCCGTGCAGCACCCGCAGCGGCAGCCGCCGCCGCAGCGCGTTGGCGTACGCGGTGAGGACGGCCGGCCAGGAGACGTCGACCGCGGTGACGCTCGCCCCCCTGCCGGCCGCGCGGAGGGCGAGGGCCCCGGTTCCGGTGCCGACCTCCATCACCGTCGTGCCGGGTCCCAGCTCCTCCCGGTCGAGGGCTGCGGCCAGGAGCCGGGTGTCCGCCTGGGGACGGTAGACCCCCGGCGGGGCGAACAGCCGTGGCGAGGGTGCCGGGGCCCGCCCGACGGCCGGTGCGGTGTGCTGCGTCATGACACGGCGACTACCCGGAACCCGCCCGGCCATTCCGCCCCACTACTCCCGCCGGGGTGCGATCGCGGTTTCCCGGCATGACGTGCGGGCGACGGGGCAGGCGCGAACCAAGTGGCGTCCGGGCGACCGTCCCGGACCGCAGGACGGGAGGTACCCCAATGGGACACGGTGGAGACGTCGTCGAGGAACTCACCACCGATCACGACGAGGTGAAGGACTACTTCGCGCAACTGCGCAGCACCACCGAGGGCCAGCAGCGGCGACAGGTCGCCGACCTGCTGACCATCGAACTGGTCCGCCACTCGGTGGCGGAGGAGCAGTACCTCTACCCCGCCGTCCGCGAGCACCTCGACGGCGGCGACCGGATCGCCGACAAGGAGATCGCCGACCACACCCGGACGGAGCAGATGCTCAAGGAGCTGGAGGAACTGGACCCCGCCGGCCCCGAGTTCGACCGGCGCGTGGACGAACTGCACACCGAGGTCCTCGCCCACATCAAGGACGAGGAGGAGAACCTCTTCCCGGCCCTGCGGCACAACTGCCCCCAGCAGGTCCTGGACGACCTCGGCGACAGGATCCGGCGCGCGAAGAAGCTCGCACCGACCCGCCCGCACCCCGGCAGCCCGTCCACCCCGCCCGCCAACAAGCTGCTCGCCCCGGGCCTCGGCCTGGTCGACCGGGCACGGGACCTCGTGACCGGCCGCGGCAAGGCGTCCTGAACCGTCGCCGTCGCCGCGGCGCCACCCACGAAGGTACGGAAGACACGGAAGGAGAGGGCCATGCCCCGCGGCTCTTCCCCGAAGCGGGAACGACAGTACGAGCACATCAAGGAGTCCGCGCTGGACCGAGGCGAGTCCGAGAAGCGGGCCGAGGAGATCGCCGCCCGGACGGTGAACAAGGAGCGCGCCCGCTCCGGCGAGTCGAAGACCGCCAGCCGCTCGTCCACCCAGGACATGTCCTCGTCCAAGCGCGGCGGACAGCGGTCGCACAGCGGCTCCGAAGGACCGACGAAGGAGCAGCTCTACAACGAGGCGAAGAAGCGGAACATCAAGGGCCGCTCCCAGATGGACAAGGCCGAACTCAAGGAGGCCCTGGACCGGTGACCAGGGCCTGCCGCCCTGCGTACTGCCGGCCCTGCGTGCAGCCGCCCTGCGTCCTGGTCCCCGGTCGGATGCGGCTCTGCGGGACCTGCGGAGGGCGGCGGGCGGCACTGACACGGGCGGGAGCGCTGCGGCCGGCGGAGCGTAGGTCGGGCGGGTGACGAGCTCGTACGGCCGCGGCGGTACGGCGCGCTCCCCCCGGCGCCGGGCTGCTGACCGTTCATCACCGTGCTGCCCCCCACACTGCCCGTGCAATGCGCGCCGCACCCCCTCCGGGCCGTGACCACATGCGGATCGCCGTGCCGTTCGCGAACGGGCACCTGTGTGGATCACTGGATAGACTTTCGGGTATGGAGGAGCGGCCTGTCGCGTCGATCACGCGTTCGAGCCGACATCACCGCGCCGCCGGCGGCGCCGGCCGTGAGGCGGGGTGAGGGGTGCCTGATGGGCACGGCATCGAACCTGAGCGTGTACGCGGGCGGCCGGGGGTCCGGCCTGATCGGGAAGCAGATCGCGGGCTACCGGGTCGACCGGATGCTCGGTCGCGGCGGGATGGCCGTCGTCTACTGCGCGAAGGACCTGCGTCTGGACCGTACGGTCGCGCTCAAGCTGATCGCGCCGGAGCGCGCCCGCGACGACACCTTCCGGCGCCGCTTCACGCACGAGTCGCGGGTGGCCGCCTCGATCGACCACCCGCACATCGTGCCGATCTACGAGGCGGGCGAGACCGAAGGCGTCCTCTACATCGCCATGCGGTACGTCTCCGGCCTCGACATGCGGGCCCTGCTGGACCGGGAGGGCCCGCTGCCCGTGACGACCGCCCTGCGCATCGCCGCCCAGGTGGCGTCCGCACTCGACGCGGCCCACGAGCACGACCTGGTTCACCGGGACGTCAAACCCGGGAACATCCTGGTCGCCGCGGGCACCGACAGCGACCACCCCGAGCACGTCTACCTCACGGACTTCGGGCTGACGAAGAAGTCGCTGTCGCTCACCGGCTTCACCACCGCCGGCGAGTTCGTCGGCACGCTCGACTACATGGCGCCCGAGCAGATCTCCGGCCGACCGGTCGACGGCCGGTGCGACCTCTACAGCCTCGCCTGCGTGGTGTACGAGTCCCTCACCGGCGGACCGCCCTTCGAGCGCGAGGAGGACGCGGCGCTGCTGTGGGCCCACCAGTACGATCCGCCGCCTCCGCTGACCGAGAAGCGGCCGGACATCGCGTCCGCGGCCGACGAGGTCCTGGAGAAGGCCCTGGCGAAGGTGCCGGAGGACCGCTACGACTCGTGCCTGGAATTCGTGGCCGCCCTGCGTGCCGCCACGGGTACGGCCGCCCGGCGTACGGATCTCGAATCCGGGACGGTCCACCGGTCCCGCAGGAGCGGCGCGGACGCCGAGCCCCCACCGGAGCCACCGGCCTGGGCCGCCCCGGTCTTCCGCGTCCCGTCCGGCGGGCGGCCGTCGGCGTAGAACGCGCCCTCGTTCCCGTCTGCGGTGGGCTCACAGCCCCATGGAGATGGCCAGGCGGGTCATCTCCGCCGTGGTGTTGATGCCCAGCTTGGCCCGGATGCGGCGCAGGTAGGCGTCGACCGTGTGCTTGGAGAGTCCCATGTTGCGGGCGGTCTGCACGTAGGTGCAGCCGGCGGCGATGTGGCCCAGGGCTTCCTGCTCGCGCGGGGCCAGCGTGGATGCGGCGGCTTCGGCGTTCGGGGCGGTCAGCGTGAGGCTCATGGGATTTCCTCCGACGAATCGGTTCGGTCATCTCTGCTCACACCCTCGGAAGCAGGGGATCCATACCGGAATGTCGGTATTTGTCCCTGCTCAAAAGCTTGGCGGTGCGACGTCATGGCGGTGTCCGTCGACTGTCACAGGCGTGTCACAGGGGCACCCCGCCCCGTTTCGGACCGGCAGCGCGGCGCCCGGCTGCACGGCAGCCCCGGTACGCCGCCCTCAGAAACCGACGAGCGACTGCTCGGCCCAGATGGTCTTGCCGATGGGGGCGGGCCGGGTGCCCCAGCGCTGGGCGAGCTGCGCGACCAGCAGCAGGCCCCGCCCCCCCTCGTCGAAGGTCCGGGCCCGCCGCATGTGCGGGGCGGTGCTGCTCGAATCGGAGACTTCGCAGATCAGCGTGCTGTTCTGGTGGATCAGCCGGAGCTGGATGGGCGGCTGGCCGTACCGGATGGCATTGGTGACCAGCTCGCTGACCAGCAGCTCGGTGACGAAGGAGGCTTCCTCCAGCCCCCAGGCCATCAGCTGGTCCGTGGTGTACCGGCGGGCCTGGCCCACGACGGACGGGTCCGGGGACAGGTCCCAGACGACGACCTGGTCGGCGTGCAGGGCCCGGGTCCGGGCCACGAGCAGGGCGACGTCGTCTTCGGGAGGGTGGGTCAGCAGCGCGGTCAGTACGCGGTCGCAGACCGTGTCCAGCGTGGAGGCCGGCCGGTAGAGGGCGGCGAGCATGCCGTCCAGGGCGTCGTCGATGTCGCGGTCGCGGGCCTGGAGCAGGCCGTCGGTGTACAGGGCGATGATGCTGCCCTCGGGAAGCTCCGCCTCGGCGGTCTCGAAGGGCAGGCCCCCCAGCCCCAGCGGCGGTCCGGCCGGTACGTCGATGAGGTACACGGAGCCCTCCGGGGAGACCACGGCCGGCGGGGGGTGGCCGGCCCGGGCGAGGGTGCAGCGGCGGGTCACCGGGTCGTAGACCACGTACAGGCAGGTGGTGCCGATGCCGCCGGCGGCCTCCCCGCCGGGGTCCTGCTCGCCCTCGTCCGCGGACAGGTGGATGATCAGGTCGTCGAGGTGGGTGAGCAGCTCGTCCGGGGGCAGGTCGACATCGGCCAGGGTGCGGACGGCGGTGCGCAGCCGGCCCATGGTGGCGGCCGCACGCATGCCGTGGCCGACGACGTCGCCCACGACCAGGGCCACCCGCGCGCCGGACAGCGGGATCACGTCGAACCAGTCGCCGCCCACGCCGGCCTCGGTGCCGGCGGGCAGGTAGCGGGAGGCGATCTCCAGCGCCGCCTGCTCGGGCAGCGTGTGCGGGAGCAGGCTGCGCTGGAGGGTCATGGTGGTGGTGTGCTCGCGGGGTTGCCGACCCGCGCTGTGGATGCCGGCGGCCGCCCTCTGCCCGAGTTCCTCGGCCAGCCACAGGTCCTCCGGCTGGAACGGCTCCCGGTGCAGCTGCCGGCCGAAGAGCGCCACACCGAGCGTGGTGCTACCGGCCCGCATCGGCACCACCATCATCGAGTGGGTCCCGTACTCGCCGATCCAGGCGGTCCCGGCGTCCTGGTCCGCCCACCGGGCGACGGCCGGGTCGCCCGCCCCGTACACGGCGCCGCGGCCCGCGGCCAGGCACGCGGCGGGAGGCGACAGCGGCGGGTAGACGGTCGTCTCCCCGACCGCGACCCGTGACTCCGGGCCCCCTTCGAGAACCGACCGCACCGCAGTACGGCAGACGGTGACCGGCCCCGCCCCCGGGCCGGGGGCGGGCTCGTCGCCGCGCGGGAGCGGTTCGAGCAGGTCGACGACGGCGAAGTCGGCGAGCCGGGGGACGGCGACGTCGACCAGCTCCTGCGCGGTGCGGGCGCTGTCCAGGGTCGTGCCGATGTGGGCTGCGACGTCGTTCGGCAGGTGCAAGTGCTCCCGTACGCCCTCACCGGCTCCGGTGCGGTCGTGCGCGGCCAGGCAGACGGCGCGCACCCGGCCGTCCGCATCCCGCAACGGAGCCAGCGAGGCCGCCCAACCGTGCGCCGACCCGGCAGCCGTAGGGCGGATGAAGGCGTCCACGTACTGCGCTTCCCCCGTCTCCAGTACCAGGCGCATCCGCCGCTCGGTCTCGTCGCTCACGGGATCCGGGGCGATCTCCGGCAGCCGCAGGCCGTGCATCTCGGCCTCGGTGAGCGAGAGCGTGCGCTCCATGCCTTCATTGGCCCGCACCAGCCGCAGCTCGGCATCGAAGATCGCCAGGAAGCAGGGGCACTGGGAGAACGCCCACTCCTTCAGCTCCTTCGGCTCGCCCGCGGGTGTCGCGGGCCCGCCCGGCACGGCGGAGACCACGAACCACTTGGCGGTCCCGCCGCTGGACGTCCAGCGGTGCGCGAGCAGCCCGGGTTCCAGCCGGCGGCCGTCCCGGTGCCGCAGCGCGACCTTGCCGCTCCACCTCTCCTGGTCGGGCGCGATCCTGCGTGCCGCGTCGTCGGCGGCATCGGCGAGCAGCCGGTCGGCGGGCAGCCCCACGACCTCGGAGGGCACGTAGCCGAGCAGTCGGGTGGCACCCTCGCTCCACTCCGTCACGACGCCCTGCTCGTTGATGGTGGCCGTGGCCGTGTACGACTGCTGGGGGGAGGCGTCCGGTTCCTCGGGCCGCTCACCAGGAGAGGTGGGAAGTTGCTCCATCGCCGCTCATCTCGCCCTCGCTCGTTCCGCTACCGCTGTCCCACGGGAAACTGCACGGCCAGAGGCCCCACTGACAAGCATGATCCAGCGGGGCAAGGAGCACCAACGCAGTGCTGGCCGCCGAGGGCGGTCGGCGCCGAGGCGGACGACGGGGACGGTGGGAGCCGAAGACGCCGGAGAAGCGGGAGACGCCGAAGGGGCCCCCGCCCCCTCCGGCGTCCGCGGAGTGCTCCCGCGACCGGCGTCCGGCGGTTCCGCCCCACCCCCGTAGGAGCGGGACCACCGGACGCGGTGCGCGGCAGGGGCAGCTGCGGGCACGAGCCGGGAACCCTCCGCCCGGTGCGTACCGTGCGCCCCGGAAACGATCCTCCAATCGCGGTCCCGGAGAGGCCCAGCCCTTTCGGCCACGGCCGAAGTGCCTGGCGCAAACCTCCCTTGGGACGGGCCGGGGAAGCGGGGAGGATGTCAGCCCGACCTTCCCAGCAGCCCCGTAAGGAGGTCATCCCGTGCTGCGCATCGTGTTCACGCCCGAGGACCTCGCCAGGACCCGTATCGCGGCGACCTGGGGGCCGCTGGGGGAGACGCTCCTGTCCCTGACGACCTTGCAGCAGACCCAGGAACGGGCACTGTTCGACGCCTGGCGCCGGAAGGTCGACGCGACCTCTGCCGCCCGCACGCATCCCGCCTCCGCCCTCTTCCACGAGGCCTACCTGGACCTGTTCACCGTCACCGGGGCGAAGGCCACCCTTGAGGAGGGCATCGAGGCCCTGCGCGCGGCGCGGGCGGACCACGTGCACAACGAGCTCGTCGGAGCCGTCGGCGTCCGGGCCCGCTACACGCGCTGCACGGGCCCTTGGCAGGGCACCGCATGGGGTGACATCGCGTACGACCGGGAGGACCGGGAGGAGCTGCTGTCCTACCTCCAGGACGCCCACCGCTCCGCCGTGGCGCCGTACTGGCCGCGGATCCTGTCCCGGCTGCAGGCCGAGCAGGCCGCTCACGCCCGTGTCCTCGCCGAACACGGGGTCGAGGCGATGCTGGCCGGCCTACCCCCCGGGTTCCGCTGGCGGTCCCCTGTGCTGGAGGTCGGCCGGGGAACGCTCACCGGCACCGTCGA
Organism: Streptomyces sp. NPDC059851; assembly: GCF_042732005.1. Taxonomy (NCBI): domain Bacteria; kingdom Bacillati; phylum Actinomycetota; class Actinomycetes; order Kitasatosporales; family Streptomycetaceae; genus Streptomyces; species Streptomyces sp. NPDC059851. The sequence goes on from NZ_JBHWJJ010000066.1 coordinate 11,491, forward strand.
ACTGGGCGGCCGGGGTCTGCTGCTGGTCCCCTCGGCCTTCTGCCGGACCGGACCCGCCACCTACACCAGCGAGGTCGACGGGCAGGCGCCCACCGTGCTGTTCGTGCCCGTCATCCGCAGCGTCGCCGATGCCGCCACCCTGCTGACCACACCCGAGTACGGGCTCGACAAGGCCCTCATCGCCCTCCTGGGCCGTACCCGCGCCCACACCCTGGACGCGATCGGCCGGGGGCCGTGCACCACGGGGCAACTGGCCGAGCGGATCTCGGCGTCCCTGCCCACCGCCAGCGAGCAGGCCACCGTGCTCCGACAGGCGGGTCTCATCACCACCACCCGTCACGGCAGCGCGGTCATGCACGCCCTCACCCCGTTGGGTCGCGCGCTGCTGAACGGGCACCACTTCCGGGCCGCGCCCATCGGGGTCACCGTGTCGGAGCCGTGAGTCGTCGGAGCCGTGAGCTGCGGGCGTGCCGCACCGTCGTCCCCGTCCCGTCCCGTTCCGTGCCCGTTTCCGCCCGCGTCCCCGTGTGAGGGCGGGGCGCGCCCGGCCGCACGACCGCCGCGGGTCCGGTCGTCACTGCCGAGTGCCGCCCGCACCAGCGGGTGCCGGAGAGGCCATCGGCCCTCCGGCACCCGCTGGTGCGTGACTACTGCTGGTTCTCGTTGGCGGGCGGCTCGACCTGGTTCTCGTTCGGGGCGGGTGGCTCGACCTCGTTCTGGTTCGGGGCGGGTGGCTCGACCGCCGACGGGGGCGCCGGAGGCTCGGGGACGGCGGGCTCCGTCACGCGGGGCTCGGGCGCCACGCTTTCGGGCCGCGGAGCGTCAGGCGACACGGGGGCGACCGGCGAGACCGGTGCGTCCGGCGTCGCGGGCTCGACGGGCGACGCAGGCGAGGGCACCGTCTCCGCGGTCGGGGCCGCCGGCGTCTCGCTCCCGGCCTCCTTGGTCACCGGAGGCGGGGACGCAGGGGACGCAGGGGACTTGGGTGCCGGGGAGTCGGACGCGGGGGACTTGGTCACCGGGGGCCGGGACTGCGGGGATTTGGACGCGGGGGACTTGGTGCCCGGGGACGACGTGCCGGGGGACTTGGTACCCGGGGATTGCGTGCCGGGGGACTTGGTGCCCGGGGATTGCGTGCCGGGGGACTTCGTCCCCGGGGATTGCGTGGCCGGGGACTTCGTGCCCGGGGACTTCGTGCCCGGGGACCTGGTGTCCGGCGACACGGTCGCGGGGGACTTGGTGGTGGGCCAAGGCCACTTCGTCGGCGGCAGCGGCCAGTGCGTCGACGGGGGCTTGGTCCTCCTGTCGTGGCGGCCGTGGTCGCCCGAGTGCCGGCTGACCCAGGTCTTGTTCTTCGCGTCGAAGATGACGAAGATCTTGATCACCGTGGGCGCACGGTTGACGACCACGACGTCTTGCGGCCGGTAGCCGGACCAGGTGGTCCCCGTCTGCTTGGGCGTGCCCCTCTGGGGGACCGCCCGGGCCAGCGGATTGCCACAGGCGCAGCGCACCTTCGGCTCTCCGCGGCCGTCGACCAGGACGGCCGTGCCGGACTGCAGCACCGCCTGGTAACTGTTGGAAGTGCCCTTGCGGTAGCCGTGATTGGTGACCCGGGTGTCCGAGCGCAACTGCACGGGCGTCAGCGAGCGCAAGTATCCGGGAACCGCGGACGGCTGGATGTTCGTCGCGGAGGCGAAGGCGTTCTGCCTGCTCGCATCCGCGGTCATGTAGCGGACCTGCTTCTCCACGTCGCAGGCCGCGCTCTTGCGGGTCCCGCCGTAGAGGCCGGGCTCCGCTCCCGACACGCTCCGGATGACACCGGCCTCGGTGGGCGCGGCGACCGGCGCGGCCGCCGGCAGGGCCGTGGACGTGTTCGCCGTCGACGGGGTGAACGGATCCGGCCCGGTCGAGCTCGTGGGCTGGAGGATGACCTCGCTGGCCTGGGCGGAGTCACCCGCCGGGCGGGTGAGGACGACGGCCAGGACCGTGGCGACGGCAATCGCGCTGGTGACCGCCGCGATCCGGGGCACGGACCGCCACCAGGGGTGACCTCCTTCGCCGGGCTGCCGCTCGGGACCACCGGGGCCACCGGGGCCACCGGGGCCACCGGGACCACCGGGGCCACTGGGACCGCCGGGCCCGCCCGGCCGGCCCGGCGGAGGTCCTGACGGCTGGCCGGAAAGGGGCCCGGAGGGCGGGCCCGTGGGACGCTCTGACCGCGGTTCGGAACTCACGTTCTCCCCTTCCCGCCCCAGATCGGGATGCACGTAACTCGAAAGGGTGTGAGATTCGGGCCGATTGGACCTGCTTTCACCCCATCAGCCCCCATTGTGAGCGCCGACACCGCCGGATTCGCAAGCCGAACCCGCCCAGCCACTGCCTCACGCCGTGCCCCGCACGATCGGCGGGCCCGTGCAACTCGAAGGCCGCCCCGCCCGTGTGAGCCGCTGGTGCGGTCCGGGCCGGAAGGGGCAGCTCGGCTATGGCCGGGTGCGGGGGAGCGGGCGCGGGCGTAGAGGGGCGTTCCGCTCGTCAGAGGCGCCCAATCGGGTGACGCGGCCCGGATGTGCACGACGTCCTGCGGGGTGCGGCTCGTCAACGGGGCCGCATCGCGGACGTACGGGATCCGGGCGCAGCCGGTCCGTAGCTGCGGGCTATCGCGCACCCGGCGCGGCGTCGCCCCCGCCCCGGAGACCGCCGCCCGCCCCCGCCGAGTTCTTCGCAGGACCGGAGTTGACGGGGTGTTCGAGAGCTCGACTATAGTGAACGGTGTTCACGTGAACATCGTTCACTAATGTGCGGGATTCCCCGAGAGGACACCCCCAATGCCCTTTGACGCGATCGTCGTCGGAGCCGGACCGACCGGCCTCCTGCTCGCCTGCGAACTGGCCCTCGCCGGGGTGCGCACCCTGATCGTCGAGCGCCGCGAACACCCGCAGCCCCATTCCCGGGCCCTGACCCTCCACCCCCGCAGCGTCGAACTGCTCGACCTGCGCGGGATCGCCCCGCGCTTCCTGACGCCCGGTCGGTCGGTGCCCGGCTGGCACTTCGCGGGCCTGAACACCCGGCTCGACTTCGGCACGCTCGACACCCGGCACCCGTACACCCTGTTCCTCGCCCAGGCCCGCACCGAGGCCCTGCTGGAGGAGCGGGCCCGCGCGCTCGGCGTCGACGTACGGCGGGGCCACACCGTCACCGGCGTACGCCAGGACACCGCCGGCGTCGAGGTGGGCGTACGCCTCCCCGGCGGCGCGTCGGAAACGCTGCGGGCGGCCTACGTCATCGGCTGCGACGGAGCCCGCAGTACCGTCCGCGAGTCCGCCGGAATCGGGTTCCCCGGCACCGAAGAGACCCTGACCGGCATGCTCGGCGACTTCGAGACCCTCGACACCGCGGATCCCGCCCTGCACCGGGCCCGGGAGCGCGGGCTGATCGTCGCGCCCGTCGACGACGGCGTCACCCGGCTGGTCCTCGTCGACCCGACCCGCATGCGGACCCCCTCCCACGAGCCGGTGACCCTGGACGAGTTCCGCACCTCCCTGACCGCCCTCGGCGGTGCCGACTGCGGCATCGGTCGGCCCGTCTGGCTGTCCCGCTTCGGCAACGCCACCCGGCTCGCCGAGCGCTACCGCGCGGGCCGGATCCTGCTCGCCGGTGACGCCGCCCACATCCACTTCCCCGCCGGCGGCCAAGGCCTCAACACCGGCCTCCAGGACGCCATGAACCTGGGCTGGAAGCTGGCCGCCGAGATCCACGGCTGGGCCCCGCCCGGACTGCTCGACACCTACGGAACCGAGCGCCGGCCCGTCGGCCGGGCCGTTACCGAGAACACCGAGGTCCAAACCCTGCTGCTGGAACTCGCCCTGGTGGAGCAGTACGCGCGGCCCGCCACCGCCCTGCGCACCCTCCTCGACGAACTCCTGACCATCCGGGACGTCAACCACCGCCTCGCCGACCGGGTCTCCGCCCTCGCCACCGCGTACCCGCCCGACCCCGCGTCCGGCACCGACGCACCGGCGGGCCAGCGCATGCCGGACATCGGCCTGAAGACCGCCGACGCGGAAGCCACCCGCGCCTACGAGCTCCTCCACGACGGCCGCTTCGTCGTCCTGCACCTGGCCGACCCCGGGGGCGAACCGGGCGCCGGCCGGGCGGGCCGCGTGCGCACCGTGACCGTGTCCTCCCACGACAGCCACCCCGAACTGTCCGGCCTCACCGATCTGTTGATCCGTCCCGACGGCCACATCGCCTGGGCGGGCCGCAGCACGGACCCGCAGCAGCGGCGCTCCGAGCTGTCCCACGCCCTCACCGCCTGGGCCGGGCCGCCCCCGGAGGTTCGCGAGGCCGCGTGGTGAACGCCGTTCACTAGACTGGGGGCATGACCACTCCGCCCACCCGCACCGGCCGTGGCCGGCCGCCCCGCCTCGACCCGGTCCGAACCATCGAGACCGCCCTCGCACTGCTGGACGAGGGCGGTCTCGACGCGCTCACCATGCGACGGCTCGCCGACGCGATGGGGGTGCAGGCCGGGGCGCTCTACCGGTACTTCGCCACCAAGGAGGACCTGCTGACCGCGATGGCGGAGCGCATCCTGGCACAGGTGAGCGCGCCCACCGCCGAGGAGGGCGGCTCGGCGGACTGGAGCGCACGGCTGTCGGCCCTGGCGCGGTCCCTGCGCCTGGCGCTGCTCGCCCACCGCGACGGAGCACGCGTCTTCGCCGGCACGCACTCCACCGGCCCGAACACCCTCAACCTCGCCGACTCCGGCATCGGCATCCTTCGCGGGGCCGGCTTCGACGACGCCGACGCGGCGCGGGCGCTGCTCGCCGTCGTCCACTACACCGTGGGGCACACCCTGGAGGAGCAGGCAGCCCTCAGCCCGGCCGGCGAAGCGCCCGCGGCCCCGGAGGTGTTGCGCGAGGCGGTCACCGCCGCCGGAACCTACCCGCACCTCACGGCCACCCTGCCGATCCTGACCAGCCAGGACCACGCGGACCGCTTCGAGTTCGGCCTCGGCCTGCTGACGAGGGGCCTGCTCACGCGTGCGTAGCCGCTCCGCGGACCGCTGCCCGTGTGCGGGCGGGCGCGCCCCGCGGTACGGTCGCTGTACGTGCGTGCGTTCCGCCACACCGCTGCGGCGTCGTCCGGCCGCGGGCTGCCGTGGATGCCGGCCGAGGAACGGGATCGTATGGCAAAGCACAGCACCGGCGCGGCGGCTGCCGCTGCCGCTCTCGACTGCGTGACAGCGCGGGGCCCGGCACGGAGCGTTGCCGCGCCACCGCCCGCCCGCGACGCCCGGCCCGGCCCGACCGCCGCCGCGGCGCGGTGCGGCTTGCTGGAAGTCCCCGAGGACCGTGCCCGCCCCTCCGACCGGACCGTCAAGCTGGCCGTCGCGGTCGTCCCGGCAGCCGCCGTGAAGCCCGCCGACAGCGGAAACCTCCACGACCAACCGAACCCCGCCTACCCGCAACCGGTCCGGTTCCACGCCCAGTACGTGGGGCTCCGCCACAACGGGGCACCGGCGCAGCGCCTGCCGCTGGACGTCGTCCAGAAGTGCCGGGACCGGCTGGCGGCCGACGGGATCGACCTGAGCACCCACCACACCACCGGGACCGCGGCTGACTTCGGGGTGCGTTCAGCGAGTGGGCGCCCGGGCACTCGCAGACCGACGTGCTGGACACGGGGCGCCGGACCTTTCCCCGGCTGGCCGGACGACGACCTGGCCCGGGCACCGCACCTGCCCTCCCCGTACGACGTGTGCCGCACCCGGAACGTCCCGGACCGTAGCGCCGCCCGGCGGGTGGCCACCGCCAGCGCGGATCCGACCGCACCCGACGCCGGCTGCACGGCCGGTCCCGCACCGAAGCCGTTCACCGTCACCCCGAAATGAGCGGGAGGGCAGATGGCACCCAACCCTGCGCCCCGACGCGGCCGCCGCCCCGCGCGGAGGCCCCGTACGAGGCCGACCGCAGTGGCCCTCGGGGTCCTGCTCACGGGCCTACTCGCCACACCCGCCCAACCGCAAGACGGCACCGGGCCCACCGCGAGCCCCAAAGCCCCGATCGGCACGGTGGCCCGGACGGTGGGCGACGCCCGCTTCGAGCCGGGCCCCTGCCCGAAGACGGCGGAGCCGGTAGCCGAGCTCGACGAGGCCCGCTGCGGAACGCTCACCGTGCCCGAGAACCGCACCGAGCCGAACAGCCGAAAGATCACCCTCGGCGTCGCGATCGTGCCCGCGGCGACCGACGAACCGAAACCCGACCCGATCGTGTGGCTCGCCGGTGGCCCCGGCGACGACGCGGTCGGGGAGGCGAAGATGGCGATCGACGGCGGCCTGAACCGGGACCGTGACGTGATCTTCATGTCCCAGCGCGGGACGTACTCGGCCGACCCGCAGCTCACCTGCCCCAACATCGACGAGTTCAACGCACGCGCCACCGGCCTCGTCTACGGCGCACCGGCCACGGAGCGCCTGCACGTCGCCGCGACGCGGGCCTGCCGCGAGCGACTGGCCGCCCGCGGGGCCGACCTGAGCGCCTACAACGACACCGAGAGCGCCGCCGACTACGCGGACCTCCGCGCCGCCCTCGGCGTCGACCAGTGGAACGTCTTCGGCATCTCCTACGGCACCCACCTGGCGCTCATCTACATGCGCCAACACCCCGAGGGCCTCCGGTCCGTCGGCATCGACGGCATCCTGCCGCCCGCGACGGCCGGCTCCGCCCTGACCTGGAGCAGCGCAAAACAGGGCTTCGACGGCCTGTTCAAGGCCTGCGTGCAGGACCCGGCGTGCAACCGCCGCTATCCGAACCTGTCCGCCACCTTCGAGCGCCTCGTCCGGGAACTCGAAGCCGAGCCCGTCACCACCACCGTCACGCTCCCCGACAGCCAGAAGCAGGTGAAGGTCGTCCTGGACGGCGGAGCCCTGGTGAACTGGCTGACCTCCGCCACCCACGTCGCGGAGGGGGTGCCCCGATCCGTCGACGAGCTGGCCCACGGCAAACCCCAGCGGGTCGCGCAGCAGTGGGCGGCAGGCAAGTACAGCCCGCAGGCCATCGGCCGGGTCGCCCACGGGCTCGTCTACGGCGTCTTCTGCAGCGAATGGACGCCGTACGAGACCCGGGCGCAAGCACTCCGCGGCGGGCAGGACGCGTACCCGTCGTTCCCCCGCTCGGTACAGGCCCAGGCCCCACAGCTCACTTCCCTCCGCGAGGACTGCGACGTCTGGAACGTCCCCGCGGCGCCGCGCTCGATCCGGGAGGCCACGCGCAGCGACGTCCCCACCCTGGCCCTTTCGGGCGGCTTCGACGCCCAGACCGGAGCGGCCAACGGGCCGTACGTCGCCCGCACGTTGCCCCGGGCGACCGTCGTCACGGTCCCGTACGAGCCCCACGTCGTGTTCGCCACCTCGAAGTGCGCCCAGGAGATCACCGTCTCGTTCTTCGACAACCCCACCGCCCCGAACACCGCATGCCTCAACCACTTGAAGCCCCCAGAGTTCGAGATCGGCCCCTGACCCCGCAGCCGAACCGGAAGTCCCGTGGCCGGTGTCGGAGAGTGCGCACGGGGTGGACTAAACCGGTGCCCCGCGATGTTGCTGCCCCGTGGGGGCGGGGTTCGGACCCCCCGGCCTCCGTACTCACGTCACCGGTTCACCAGTCAAGGAGCGTCCGTGCCCACGATCGACGTCAATGGCACCCCCGTTCACTACACCGCGCAGGGCCATGGTCCCGGCCTGTTGTTCGTGCACGGTACGGCAGCCGACGGCGAATCCAATTTCGGCCACCTCCGTGAGCACTTCACGGATCGCCGCACCGTCATCACCCCGGACTACTCGGGCAGTGGTCGGACCCCTCTGCACGCGGACGAGCTGAGCCTGGAAGAGCTGGCGGACCAAGTGATCGGCGCGGCCCGGGCAGTGACGGACGGGCCCTTCGACGTCGTCGGCTTCTCCCTCGGTGCCGTCGTAGCGGCGGCGGCCGCGGCCAAGCACCCGGAACTCGTCCGGCGCCTCGTCGTCATCAACGGCTGGGCCCGCAACGACGACCCTCGTCAGCAGTTGGCCGTCGACCTGTGGCGGCGGCTCCCGGACGTCGACCCGGAAGCCTTCGCCGCGTACAGCGCGTTGATGATCTTCTCTCCTCCTTTCCTCGCCGGCTTCGGCAGCGAAGGCGTCAAGGCCACCGTCGCCGGGATCCGGGCCGAGCTGGGGACACTGCGTCAGATCGAACTCGACCGGCGGGTCGACATCAGCGACCTCCTGCCCTCCATCACCGCACGCACCTTGGTCATCGGCTCCACCCGGGACGCACTGATCCCCGTGGAGCACTCGCGCGAGATCCACGCAGCCGTGCCGGGCAGCGCGTACGCGGAGCTGGACAGCGGCCACATGGTCGTCTTCGAGAGGACGGCCGAACTCGTCGCGCTGCTCGGCGATTTCCTCGACCAGGACTGACCACGTGCGGCCCGCCGCTGAGGTCCCGGGGCCGGGGCGCACACCGGCCCGGGCAGCCGGGCAGCCGGGCAGCAAGGTCGCAGGGGGCCCGATCCGGCATCCAGGTGAACCCGTACGCCGTCCATGGGCGTTCCGGGGGAGGGCCGGGATCCTCGGCGGATGAACACCGATCCTCCACGGCGGACGAGAGAGGGGCGGTCGGACGGAACGGAGCGACCTCCGCAGCCGCATGAATTGCCGGTCACGGGTCGACTGACCTGTTCCGCGGGCTGCCTCTCCCGCGCGCAGAGCGCCGTTGCCGCAGCCCTCTGGCAGTACACCGACGCCCCCATCGCCAGGCCGTACTACGTCCGCGGATGCGTTCCGGAGCCGGACGACGCCGCAGTGATCGTCGCGCTGTGGACCGGCCCGAGGGCGCGGGAGAAGTGGAACCTCTTCCTGCTCGTCCCCCTCGTGTCCGGCGGCCTGCCGGTTCCGCCACGGTACGTCGTGGCGGGCCTGATGCAGCTGGGCCGCGGGACGCACGTGTTCGGGTCTTCCGGGCGACGGTACGACGGCAAACCCCTCCTCGGCGGCAGCGCTCTGGTCGAGGGGAGGGGCGAGGGCCGGCCCTGCTCGTGCGACGGTGCCGCGGAACCCCGCGGCCCGCGCGGGTTCTACTTCGAGCGCCCCGGCGAACCGAAGCACTACCCGTGACCGACCTCGTTGCGCGCCCACGTCGCATGCAGCGCCCCAGGGCGCGCCCGGTCCCCGAGGACCACTGCGTGGTCCGTCTGCAGCACGACCCGTCCCGAGCCCATGACGATGCAGTCGCCTACGTCGTCGGTCGGAGCGTCCCGGTCACGTCGTGTGCCTCAGGCCTTCGACTTGGCGTCGATCTCGGCGATCAGGCCCTCGATGAGGCCCTTGATCTCGTCGCGGATGGGGCGGACGGCCTCGACACCCTGGCCGGCCGGGTCGTCGAGCTGCCAGTCGAGGTAGGTCTTGCCGGGGAAGTAGGGGCAGGCGTCGCCGCAGCCCATGGTGATGATGTAGTCGGACGCCTGGGCGGCTTCGGGGGTGAGCACCTTGGGGGTCTGGTCGGAGATGTCGATGCCCAGCTCGGCCATGGCGGCGACGGCCGAGGGGTTGATCTGCTCGCCGGGCATGGAACCGGCGGAGCGGACCTCGACGCGGTCGCCCGCGAGGTGGCGCAGGAACCCGGCCGCCATCTGGGAGCGGCCCGCGTTGTGGATGCAGACGAACAGTACGGAGGCGGCTGGGGGTACCTCCCGGCCGCCAGGCTGGGGGAGAGCGGAGGACATCTGTTCTTCCTTGGGGTGAGACGACTGCGGTGGGCTTCTGTGGGGCTTCAGGGCAGCACGGGTTCCGGCGCGAAGCGGCCGGCGTATCGAGTGGCGAGACGGGCGGCCCCGGCGCTCCCGTTCGAAGGAGCCGAAGGGATCAACACGGGCTGGTGTCAGTCCCGACTGATGTGACAGTATCAGTCCATGATGACGTCAGTCGACACTGATCTGATCCGGGTTCTGGCCGACCCGCTCAGGCTCCGGATCGTGACCCTGCTCGCGCGCGAGACGCTCTGCACGACCCATCTCGTGGAAGAGACGGGCGCCAAGCAGACGAACCTCTCCAACCACATGAAGGTGCTGCGGGAGGCGGGGGTCGTGGAGACGGAGCCCTGCGGCAGGTACGTCTACTACCGCCTGCGCCCGGAAGTCATCGAAGCCCTCGCCGGTCAGTTCGCCGACCTCGCCCAGACCGCGCGGGCCACCGCCGAAGCGAACCTCAAGCGGTCCTGCCCTTAGCCTTCCGCGCTTTGCCCCACCTGCCCGAGGAGAACCCGTCTTGACCGCCACCAAGCCCGTCGGCACCCCGGTACCTGCCGACGTGCCCCAGCCCGCCCCCGGCGCGACCCCGCCCCGCACCCCGCTGGTCGCCCGCGCAGCTGCCGAGCTGGTCGGCACCGCGGCCCTCGTCGCGGTCGTCGTCGGCTCCGGCATCCAGGCAACGAAGCTCACCCAGGACGTGGCCCTGCAGCTACTGGCCAACTCCACCGCCACGGTCTTCGGGCTCGGCGTCCTCATCGCGCTCCTCGGCCCGGTGTCCGGGGCGCACTTCAACCCCGCCGTGACGCTGGCCGAGTGGTGGACCGCCCGCCGCGGCGGCCCCGGCGTCAACGCCCGCGAGCTGGCCGTGTACGTGCCCTCGCAGATCGTCGGCGCGATCGCGGGCGCGATCCTCGCGGACGCGATGTTCGGCGAGCCGCTCGTCACGTGGTCCACCCACGACCGTTCCGCCGGGAACCTCCTCCTCGGCGAGGTCGTCGCCACCGCGGGCCTGATCCTGCTGATCTTCGGCCTGGCCCGCAACGACCGCCTCCGCTTCGCCCCCGTCGCGGTCGCTTCCTACATCGGCGCCGCGTACTGGTTCACCTCCTCCACCTCCTTCGCCAACCCGGCCGTCACGATCGGCCGCGCTTTCACCGACACCTTCGCGGGCATCGCCCCCGCCTCCGTGCCCGGCTTCATCGCCGTGCAGCTGATCGGCGCCGCGGCGGGCCTGGCCCTGGTGGCCGTCATCTTCATGCGCGGCAGGACGGACGACGGGACGCCCTCGGCATGACGCAGCGCACGGACGTGGTGGTGATCGGCGGCGGCCAAGCAGGCCTCGCCGCCGGCTACCACCTGCGCCGTCTGGGCGTCGAGCACGTCATCCTCGACGCCCAGACGACACCGGGCGGGGCCTGGCAGCACACCTGGGACTCCCTGAGCCTGTTCTCCCCGGCCCGGTACTCCTCCCTCCCCGGGAGACTGATGCCGGTCCAGCCCGGCCGGACCTACCCCGACGCGGCGCACGTCGTCGACTACCTCGCCGACTACGAGAAGCGGTACGGACTGCCCGTCCAGCGCGGTGTGCGGGTCTGCGCGGTCCACCGCGACGGCGCCTTCCTGCGGGTACGGACGGACTGCGGCGACTGGCGGGCCCGCGCCGTCATCGGCGCGACCGGCACGTGGACCCGACCCTTCCTCCCGGCGGTTCCCGGCCGCCGGGAGTTCACCGGCCGCCAGCTCCACACCGTCCAGTACCGGAGCCCCAACGAGTTCGCCGGGCAGCGGGTCATCGTCGTCGGAGGCGGCAACTCCGCAGCCCAGATCGCCGCCGACCTCGCTCATGCCCGGATCGACCTGACCTGGGTCACCCGGCGCACGCCCCGCTACCTGGCCGACGACATCGACGGCCGAGCGCTCTTCGACGCGGCGACTGCCCGCCGCCGCGCCCTGGACGAAGGCCGGGCCGACACCGGAGGCGTCGCCTCCCTCGGCGACATCGTCGCCGTCCCGCCCGTACGCGCCGCCCGCGACGCCGGACTCCTGAACCCGAAGCCGATGTTCAGCCGGCTCACCGCCGCCGGTGTCGAATGGGCCGACACCACTGCCGCGGAAGTCGACGCGGTCATCTGGTGCACCGGCTTCCGACCCGCGCTCGCCCCGTTCGCGGCGCTGCACCTGCGCGGCAGCCGAGGACGCGTCGCCACCGACGGCACCCGCGCCGTGGACGAACCCCGCCTGCACCTGCTCGGCCACGGCGACTGGACCGGCCCCGCCTCCGCCACCCTCATCGGCGTCGGCCGCCCCGCCCGCGAAGCCGCCCGGCAGATCCGCGACCTGCTCGCCTGACTCCCACCTCCCACCCACCCCGGTACGCGCGATCGAGCCTGCCGCCATGAGCGTGGCGAACCGGAGGTCGCCACCCAGGACGGCGAAGCTGCCGTCGCGGATCGGGTGGTTCACGCCAGGACGGGGCTGCGGCGCTCCAGCAGGACCACGTCGCGCCAGACACCGTGATGGCGCCCGATGCGTTCCCGGGTGCCGATGATCCGGAATCCGGCGCGCGCGTGGAGGGCGAGGCTGGCGGTGTTCTCGGGGAAGATCCCGGACTGGACCGTCCAGATCCCCGCCTTCTCGGTGGAGGAGATCAGCGCGTCCAGGAGGGCGCCGGCCACGCCCCGGCCGCGGGCCTCAGGGTGGACGTACACGGAGTGTTCGACCACGCCTGCGTACGCGCACCGGTCGGAGACCGCGCTGGCCGCGATCCAGCCGAGCACCCCGCCGTCTCCGCCGAGGGCGACGAAGCGGTGGCCGGGCAGTTTGGCCTTGTCGAACGCGGTCCAGCCGGGGGCCTGCGTCTCGAAGGTGGCATTGCCCTCGTCGATCCCCGCCTGGTAGATGCCCAGCACCTGCTCGGCGTGCTCGGGCAGCAGAACCCCGATGCGCACGCCGGTCATGCCGTCCGCGCGGCGCCGGACAGCAGCGCGCCCATGGCGGCGAGCACGGACGGCTCGACCCGGTAGTACACCCACGTGCCCCGGCGCTCGGAGGACAGCAGCCCGGCTTCCTTGAGCTTCTTGAGGTGGTGGGAGACGGTGGGCTGCGAGACGCCGACGTCGGAGATGTCGCACACGCACGCCTCCCCGCCCTCGTGGGAGGCGACCGCGGAGAACAGCCGCAGGCGTACCGGGTCCCCGAGGGCCTTGAACATCTTCGCCGCGACCTCGGCCTCTTCCGCCGACATGGGGCGCTCGGTCAGCGGCGGGCAGCAGGCCGCGACGACGTCGGGCTCCAGCAGCGGCAGAACCTTCACATTCGACATACGTCTATGTTGACACACGTCGAACCACGGTGCCGCGGGGATCGGGGGCGGCCTGCGGTGGGCAACCTCACCCTCCTCGCCCGGCAGTGGTCCAGACCGACGCCCGCAGGCTGGCCGGGTCTGCTCGGCCTCTCCTGAGGAGCCGGGGGCCTCCTTGACGGATGCGGGCGGGGTGCGCCGTGCCCCGCTCGCATCCGACGCCCCACGGGTCAGGCGAGCAGCGCCACGGCCCGGAGGGCGGGCTCTGTTGGGGTGGCTGCGCGGCGCCGCTGCGGTGTGGGACGGCCCTGTTCGGCTACGGGCGCCTCGATGTCCGTGAGGAGCGCCATGAGTGAGGAGCGGGCGCGGGCGACGCGGGAACGCACCGTGCCGATGGGACACCCGATGGCCTCGGCCGCCTCGGCGTAAGGCAGACCCAGCAACTGCGTGAGGATGAACGCCTCGCGGCGGTCTGCCGGGATGGTCGCCAGGAGTTCGGCGAGGGCGATGCCGTCCTCGAAGCCGGGAAGTCCCTGCGGCTGTGCCTGCTCCGCGGCGGTTTGCCAGTCGTGGCGGTCTGCCAGGCGCGGCCGGGCGGCGGAGCGGCGGAGGCTGTCCACGACGGTGCGGCGGGCGATGGACAGGAGCCAGGTGCGGGCGGAGGAGCGGCCCTCGAACCGGGGCAGCGCGGGGAGGGCTCGTACGAAGACGTCCTGGGTGAGGTCGTCGGCGGCCTGGGGGTCGGCGCTGAGGAAGGCGACGTAGCGCCAGACGTCCCGCTGGAGGGCGCGCACGAACCGGTCGGCCATCTCGGGGTCGCCGTCGCGTGCGGCGAGCGCGAGGCGCGTCACGGCTGCGTCGCTGCCGGGGGTGTGCCTGGTCGTCTTCGGTGCGACGGGGGTCTGTTGGGTGCTCGGGGCAGGGGTCATCGCCACAAGGTCCTTAAGCGCGTGGGGTGTCCGGCGGCGCAGTAGGCGGGCCGGTGAGCAGTACGGCATGCCGGAGGGCATGGCCGATGCCCGAGGCGCGCCGGAGTTCACCTGCGCGTGCTCGGGGAACCAGCTGTCAGATGACAGCGGTTCCCGCCGGCGGACCCCGTGAGGTGATGACGTGGATGAGGAACAGCTGCCGCAGGGGGTTGCGGTCACGGTCGCGGCGAGCGCGCAGCGGTGGCCGGTGCGGTACCCACGGCGAGCCGAGGAGCAGTCGCAGCGGCGGCAAGAGCCGGGCGGCGAGGGTGCGCAGAAGCTTGAAGGCGGCCTGTTCGCCGTGGGCGAGCCAGAGTCCCGCGAGGACGGCGGCCAGCAGGTGCGCCGCCAGCATGCCGACCGGAGACATGGGCATGGGCATGCCCGCCATGGCGTGTGCGTCCGGCACGGGGACACTCGCCGCGGCGTCCGACAATCCGTGCAGGGCGTGGTGTGTGTGAGCGCCCGTTCCCGCGATCACCGTCGTTCCGGGAGGCGGCTCGTGCACCATGCCGCCGAGGCCGGCGTCATTGACCAGGCGCACAGCTTCGGACGGGGAAAGGTCCGTGTTCCCGCACGTCAGGTAGCGCGCCCATTGCTGCGCGAACGACCGGCCCGGCGGAAGTGGCCGACTGAAGGACTGGGCCAGGGAGAAGCCTGCGTGGAGTGCGGCCTGGACGGCGATCGCCACCGTGGTGACGCCGAGCGGCCCGCGCTCCGTGCGGGCGAGGGACCAGGCCAGTGCCGACGTGCCGACGAGGGCACCACTGATGGCCCACCAGGGCACCGTGGTACCCGACATGAGTACGTGACCGGTAGCCGCGAGCACGACGCACAGGGCTGCGAACATCGCAGCCCGAACGGCTCGGGAACAGTGGCCTGGCGTCATGGCGGGCTCATCCTCGCACCTCCGTTATGGGCGGTGCACGAGGGTGCGCACTATGTGAGTAGTTCTCGTCCACTTTCCGTTCCCGCTGCGTCATGTGACGCAGGACACGGAGTGAAGGAGGAACTGGCATGGCTGCCGGGCCGACTGACTGCGCATCCGGCAGTAGCGATCGAGGTCTGAAGGAGACGGCTGTGCCAACGGAGGAAGCAGCGACGGCTGCGCCCGGAGGGACGCGATTCCGGGCAGGCGGACAGCTCACCGGGCTCCTGACTGCTGCCATGGCCTTCTCGATGCTGCAGTTGTTCCTGCTGGGCGCCCTCGGGCCGCGCCTGGTGGACGAGTTGGACATATCGCCCGTTGTGCTGGGGCTGACGACGACGATCGGGTTCGGCACGGCCGCCCTGCTCTCGCCGGCGGGCGGCCGGATCGTGGACCGGGTGGGGCCCCGGCGCTCGCTGGTGACCCTGCTCCTGGTCTCGGCCGGGGCGCTCGCGCTGATCGGGGCGGCTCCCGGCGCCGGGCTGCTGCTGGGTGCGGTTGCGCTGGGCGGGGTACCGCAGGCGCTCGCCAACCCGGCGACCAACAAGGCGATCCTCGCGGCGGTACCCCCCGCCCGGCGGGGCGCGGTCACCGGCATGAAGCAGTCCGGTGTCCAGTTGGGGGCGTTCGCGGCCGGACTTCCGCTCGCGGCGCTCGCCCCGGGACTGGGCTGGCGCGGCGCGGTGTGGACGGCCGCCGGTGCCGCACTGCTGACCGGGCTGTGGGCGCTGCGCGCACTGCCCGCAGACCCCCCGGTCACCCGCGGCGGCTCCGGTACCTCATTCGTCCCGCGCGGGGCGGTCGCATGGCTTGCGGTGTTCTCGCTGTTCCTGGGTGGCGGCATCGCCTCCGTGAACACCTACCTCGCGCTGTTCGGTGCCCGGGAACTGGGGCTGGGGCCGACGCCGGCCGCGGCTCTGGTCGCGGTGCTGGGCGTGACGGGCATCGCGGGCCGGGTGGGGTGGTCGAAGGCTGCCCGTCCCGGTCGGGCCGAGTGGCTTCCGGGGTGGCTCGCCTGCGGGGCGCTCGGCGCGGCCCTGCTCCTCGCGGCCGCGGTGGCCGTGGGTCCGCTGGTGTGGGCCGGTGCCGTCGCCGTGGGTGTGTTCGCCGTCTCCGGCAACGCCGTGACGATGGTGCTCGTGATGCAGCGGGCCGCTCCGGGGCGGGCGGGGCAGGACTCGGCGCTGGCCGCGGCGGGCTTCTTCGCCGGCTTCGCGGTGGGTCCGCCGCTGTTCGGGATGCTGGTGTCGGACGGCCGGTACGCCGTGGGCTGGATGGTGGTGGCTGCGGAATTCGCGGTGGCGGCCGGGATCGCGTTCGTCTGGGCCGTACGCGACCGCCGCGACAGGGCGGAACGGTCCGCATGACCGGCACGGACCGGGCCGGCCGCGCCCTGGCGGCACTGATGGAACGCGTGATGGTGACCGAGTCGCAGGTCGGCGTCCGCTTCCCTCTCTACGCCGACCCCGACGACGGCAGCTGGACCACGACCGGCCGCGGTTCCTGGGCAGGCGGGTTCTGGGCCGGGCTGCTGTGGCTCAGGGCCCGGTACACCGGCGACGAGGACGACCGCGCGGCGGCGGTGGAGTGCACGGCCCGGCTGGCGCCCTGGGTGGAGGCCGACACGGCGACCCGCGGCCTGATCTTCTGGTACGGAACGGCCCTGGCAACGGACGACGACGCAGCCGAGGCGATCAGGAAGGCGGCTGTCGGCGCCTGCCTGTCGGCCCATGACCGCGAGCTGGGTCTCGTGCCCTGGGGGGCCGCCTTCGGCGGGCCCCGCCTGCTGGCCCGGGTGGACGCCGTTCCCGGGATGCTGTCCCTGCTGGCCGAGGAGGGGCCCGATGGAGCGGCGGCCGCCACGGCGCACCTGCACCGGCACCTCGACCTCTGCCTGGGCGAGGACCTCCCGCCAGGACAGTGGCCGGCGCCCGCATGGCAGTTCACCGGACAGCAGCGGTGGCAGCCCCTGGGAGACCCCCTCCCGGGGTGGAGCCGGGGCCGGGCCTGGCTCCTGCTCGCGGTGGCCGAAGCCCTGCTCCACCCCCGGCTCGCACTGCACCGACCTGACCGGCTCGCGGCGGCGGCCGAACGACTCCTGGCCCACGGGGGCTTCCTGACCGGACCGCTGGTCCCCCCGGCCGAGGCGGAGAAGCCCGACGGCCCGCTCGACACCTCGACCGCCGCCATCACCGCCGTGGCCCTGATGAAACTCGCCAGGGTTCCCGGGCCGCGGGCCGAGGACTGCTCGTACCGGGCCGTGGCGATCCTGAGCCGACTGGCCGAGAGCCACCTCTACGACGGGGTGGCCGACGAGGCTCCGGTGGGACGGCTGGTGGACGGCTGCTACGACGCGGGCAAGGGCCTGGCCGTCCGGCACGAACTCATCTGGGGGACGTTCTTCCTGACCCTGGCGCTGGCCGCCCTGGACGGTGTCGTCGACATCACCCGCGTGTAGCGGACCGCACGCCGTAGCCGCGCAGGACCCGGCGGGCCACGGAGGTGATGTGCAGCTCGTCGGGGCCGTCGAGGATCCGGGCGGCCCGGCCGCCGCGGAACAGCGCGGGCAGCGGGGTGTCCGGTCCGAGCCCGGTGGCGCCGTGGACCTGGATGGCGGAGTCCGTGACCTGCTGGAGCATCCGCGCGGCGGCGACCTTGGCGAGCCCGACCTCGACGTGGGCGTCCCGTCCCGCGTCGATCAGGGCCACGGCCTCGTGGACGAGGGGGCGGGTCGTGCGCAGGGCGAGCAGGGCGTCGAAGACGTGCTGTTGGACCAGCTGGTGATCGGCGAGTGGCCCCCGGGAACCGCTCCGGGTGGCGGCCCGCTCGCACATGAGGTGGAAGGCCCGCTGGGCCTGACCGAGCCAGCGCAGGCAACGCAGCGTCCGGCCCAGCTGCAGCCGCTCCCCGGCGATGGCGAGCGCCTGGCCCGGCTCGCCGACCAGATGGTCGGCAGGCACCGGGGCCCGGTCGAGCTCCAACTCGTACTGCCCGGCCGCGCCGAACACCGGGAGTTCACGGACGATGCGGAAGCCGGGGGCACTTGTCGGTACCAGGAGCAGCGACAATCCCTCGCGGTCCCCGGGGGAGCCGTCCGTGCGGGCCAGAACGGTGACCAGATCGGCGTTCGCGGCTCCAGAGGTGAACCACTTGCGTCCGGTCACGATCCAGCTGCCGTCCGCCCGGCGCTCGGCTCGGGTGGCGGTCCGGAACGGATCCGTGCCGGGAACACCGGGCTCGGTCATGGCGTAGCAGGTGCGGAGCTCACCGGAGACCAGACGCGGGAGGTACTCCTCGCGGACCCGGCTCCCGCCGTGCCGCGCGAGCATCGTCACGTCGAGGAGGGGCGCGGAGCCGACGGCCGCGGGCCCGTGGTCGCTGGCGCCCTCCGCCTCGGCCAGGGCGGCGTACGCCCCGAGGGGCAGGCCCCCGCCACCCAGCTCCACCGGGAGGGGCAGCGCCCACAACCCCTCCTCGCGGGCCCGGTCGCGCAGCCCGCTCAGCGCGGCCGTCGCCGCGGGTCCTCCTGCATCCAGCACCGGCTCGTGCGGGATCACCTCGTCCTGAACGAACCGGGCGACCCGCTCGCGCAACTCGACTCCGTGCCGGTCGTGTTGTGCGTGCCCGGTGTCGACGGCACGGGGATCTGTCACTGCTTTCCTCCGGTTCTCCGGGAACTCGTGGGAACGGTTGTCCGACTGTCTGTCCGTGGAACTGGTCGGGTGCGGACGCCCCCGGGTTCCCACGTTTCGGAAACGTCCCGGTGCGGCCACCGCCGTGCCAGGAGAGGAGAGGCATGGCGTCACCAGCAACCACGCAGACGGTCCGGCCGCTCGACACGCTGCGCTTCGACACCTCGGGGCCGCCGCAGATCACGAGCGTCGTCGCGGACCGCCTCCGGCTGCTCGGCGCACAGGGCGGGGCCGCCGTCCAGGGGGACACCGCCACCGGGCAGGTCACGCTCGGCGGGGCCGGCTCCGAGCCGGTGCACGCGACCACCGGCTGGGGCGACCCTGCGGCCGGCCTCGTGGACGAGGCCACCGTGCAGGCCGCCACCGGCGTCATGGCCGTCCACGGCCGTCGCGACGGCAGCCCGCGTGGCCTGGCCGCCGACTACACGGCCACGGCCACCGCAGTCCTCACCGTCCAGGGCCTCCTCGCCATGCTGGTGGGCGCGGCCCGTGGCATCCAGCCGCAGCAGGTCAGCACGGGCGCGGACCGGGCCGGACTGCTCGCCGTCTCCCAGTACCTTGCGGCAGCAGGGGCCGACGAGGGCGAGGCGGTCGACCTCGCGCCCGGCGGCCCGCCCTTCACCTCCGCCGAGGGAACGCTCTTCGAGCTAGAGACCCTCGACCCCGGGGCCTGGGCCGCGTTCTGGCGGGCCCTCGAAGCGCCTGCCGATGCGATGCGGGCCGGCTGGCGGCCTTTCCAGTTCCGGTACGCCACCGCCTGCGCCCCCTTCCCCGCAACCCTGCACACGGTTACGCGGGCCCACTCCTTCGAGCGGATCCGGCAGGCCGCCGCGCTCTCCGGCGCGGAGGTGTGCGTCCTGTGCACACTGGCCGAGCGGGCCGCAGAGCACGACGGCGCCGCGCCCTGGTCCTTGCGCCTCCTTGACCCGGGTGCCAGGACCGGCGCAGCGGCCCCGCCCGCCGGCCGGCCGCTCTCCGGGCTCACCGTGCTGGAGGCGGGCCGCCGCATCCAGGCCCCGCTCGCCGCACACCTGTTGGGCCTGCTCGGCGCCGAGGTCGTACGGATCGAGCCGCCGGGCGGGGACCCCCTGCGCGGCATGCCGCCGGCCTGTTCCGGGATCTCGGCCCGCTGGCTGGCCCTCAACCGGGGCAAGAGGGCCGTGGAGATCGACATCAAGGCGGAGGCCGACCGCCGCCGCCTGCGGGAGATGGCCGCCGAAGCCGATGTCTTCCTGCACAACTGGGCGCCGGGCAAGGCGGGCGAACTCGGCCTCGACGCCGACGACCTCGCCGCCGTGAACCCGGGGCTGGTGTACGCGTACACCAGCGGCTGGGCCGGCCGCCTGCCCGACGCACCCATGGGTACCGACTTCATGGTCCAGGCCCGCACCGGCGTCGGCGAGGCCGTACGGCCAGAAGACGAACCGCCCGCCCCGTCACTGATGACCCTGCTCGACGTCCTGGGCGGACTGACCGGAGCCGAGGCCGTGCTCGCGGGGCTCCTGCTCCGCGAACGCACCGGGCACGGCGTGCACGTCGACTCCTCCCTGCTCGGCGCGGCCGACACCCTGACCGCTCCCGCCCTGCGCCGCGCTGCCCGTGGACAGAACCCACGACGCCCCGCCGGGTTCCGCCGCCCGCTGCCCACGGCCGACGGGTGGATCGCGCCCACCGACGCGAACGCGGCAGCCGCTGCCGCGTACGACCTGCGCGAACTCACCACCCCCGCCGCCCTGTCCCTTCTGGCCGGGCACGGCCTGACCGCCACCGCCGTCACCACCGACCTGGCCGACCTCCACCACGACGTGCGCTTCCACGGCTCGATCAGCCGCGACGCGCACGGTGCCCCTGCCGTTCCCGACCCCTGGAGCTTCAGATGACCGTCGCACTGCACGACCTGCTGCCCGCCGAGCTCCGCCGCTCCTGGGTGGTCGACGGCACCTGCCCCGACCTCGACCTCTACAGCCTCTTCCGGGCACGCCAGATCGCGAACCTGCACCACACCGCCGTCCTCGACGACAAGGGCAAACTCTGCTACACCGCCCTGGACCGCAAAGTGCGATGTCTGGCCGCCGGCCTGCGCGACCTCGGCATGGGCCCGGGCGACGTGGTCGGCGTACAGCTCCCCAACAACCGCAACGCCGTGATCGCCGACCTCGCCATCGCGGCCATCGGCGCGATCGCCCTCCCCTTCCCCGTCGGCCGGGGCGTCCTGGAGGCCGAGTGCCTGCTGCGCCGGGCCGAGGCCGTCGCCGTCATCGCCGCGACCGAACACCGCGGCTCTCACCATGCTGCCGACCTGCTGGCCCTGGCCCCCTCGCAGCCCGCGCTGCGCCATGTGATCGCCGCCGGGCCCGGAACGGCTCCCGAAGGGACGGTCGCCTTCTCGCAGCTGCTGCGCTCGGACGCCAAGGCCTTCACCCCCGCCCGGCCCGACCCCGACAGCGCCGCCCGCATCCTGGTCTCCTCCGGCTCCGAGGCCGAGCCGAAGATGATCGCCTACTCCCACAACGCCCTCGCGGGCGGCCGCGGAAACTTCCTCGCCTCCCTGATGCCGGACGGAACGCCTCCGCGGTGCCTGTTCCTCGTGCCGCTCGCCTCCGCCTTCGGCTCCAACGGCACCGCCGTGACCCTGGCCCGGCACGGAGGCACCCTCGTCCTGCTCGACCACTTCACCCCCGAAGCCGCCCTGGCGGCCGTACGGGAGCACGAGCCCACCCACATCCTGGGCGTGCCGACCATGGTCCGCATGATGCTCGACCGGCTCGACTCCGTCGGCGGTGTCCTGCCCACCCCGACCGCACTCGTCCTGGGCGGTGCGCCGCTCGACGGGACGACCGCGAAGGACGCCGCCCGGGCCTTCGGCTGCCCCGTCGTCAACCTCTACGGCTCCGCCGATGGGGTCAACTGCCACACGGGCCTCACCCACCAGGTCCCTCCCACCGACAGCACGGGCGTCGTCGCGGGCCACCCCGACCCGCGCGTCGCGGAGATCCGTATCGCCGACCCGGACACCCACGCACCGCTGCCCGACGGAGCCATTGGGGAGATCATCTCGCGCGGCCCGATGACCCCGCTGTGCTACGTCGCCTCCCCGCACCTCGACGCCCGCTACCGCACCCCCGACGGCTGGGTCCGCACCGGCGACCTCGGCTTCCTCGACGACGACGGCACCCTGCACGTCGTCGGCAGGCTCAAGGACATCGTGATCCGCGGCGGCGCCAACATCAGCCCCGCCGAAGTCGAACGCGAGTTGGCCTCCCACCCGCTGGTCCGTGACGTGGTGTGCGTGGGCGTCCCGGACACGCTGATGGGCGAACGGCTCGCCGCCTGCATCGTGCCCCGTACGGCCCGGGTGCCCGTACTGGAGGAACTCGGCGCCTACCTGACCACACGTGGTGTCGAACGGCGCAAGCACCCCGAGCGGCTCCTGGTGGTGGCCGAACTGCCCCTGACTCCGGCGGGCAAGCCCGACCGGGCCGCCCTGCGGGAACGCCTGTCCGAGCCCGACGGCCCCGGCCACGCCGACCCGGCCCCGCTCGCGCAGGCCGGATGACACGAGGGGCCCGGGCAGCGCGATGCTGCCCGGGCCCCTGACCCGGGAGGGGCTCACTTGGGTGTGTGCCCCTCCCGCCTGTCGGGCGAGTCTGCCAGCCGCCTGCGTACAAGGCCGACGGCCACGTCCACCACGAGGAAGGCGAGCAGCAGCACGCCCAGCACGGGCGCGGCCCGGCCCGGCGCAGCTACGGCGGGGACACCCAGCACGAGGACGGGCGGCGGAAGGCTGCGCCGGCTGGCACGGGCCGGGGCCTTGCCCATGGTGGCCTTGCGGTCCTCGCACGTGGGCGGCGCTGCCACCACATGCGGTAGCCCCGAAAGGTCACCGGGATCAGGCCGAGGGCGACGACGGCCGTCCTCCGCGCCGCCGAGGCCGCCGTGGCCCGCGTGCGAGCCAGACGCCGGTCACTGCGTGGAAGCTGACGGTCCGCCGCACACCACGGGCCCGGCGGCCGGGCAGCAGAACACCGCGAGCGCACTTCGCGCGCTACACCCGGGCGCCGCCGATCCACAGCACGAGCCCGCCCGCGACGATCACCCAGAGCCGGCTCGCGGCGACCGCGGAGCGGGCTGGGCCGTCGTTCGGGCTCGGCGAGAGCGCCTGCCCCTGCTGAGCAGTCAGTGCACCAAGGCGATGAGGGCGTTGCTTCGAAGGGCGTGCCTGCCCCGCGGCTCTGACAGGAGGACGCGCCACGCCACGGTGGGCGGAACCACAGGGCGCATCGAACCGGCACCAGGGGCATCCCGGGGCGGTGTGCGCACACTGCCCCGGGACGGAAGCCGCACGGCGGCCGGCTCACCGGCCTCAGGAGGCCAGGGCCTTCTTCAGTTCGGCTGCCGCGTTGCGGTAGACGGGCAGCAGATCGAGGTCCTCGCCGGGGTAGTTGACGATCTTGACCTGCTTGGCGCCGGAGTCGGGCAGCACGGTGCCGGTGGACATGTGGGCGTTGTCCAGGACGAGCGCCGGCTTCTTCGCCGAGAGCTCGGCGAGCTGGGCCGGGGTGACGGCCTCGGGCCCGTAGGTGCCGACCACGGTGGCGCCCGCGAGCTTCGCCGACCAGGCGGTGAAGACCTGGGAGACGACGGCCGGGCTCCCCCCGCCGGGCCAGGCGGCCTGGAGGTCCTTGTTCAGCTTGCCGTACTCGGTGTCGAACCCGGTCTTCCAGCTCGTGGCGGCGTCCGCGGTGCCGAAGAGGGCGCCCAGCTTGTCGACCTCGGCCTTGACCTTGTCGGGGTCGTTGTCGAGGTTCACCTCGACCAGTTTCGCCTTCGAGCCCGCAGCTTCCTTGATCTTGGCGGCGTACGGCTCGAACGGCGCGTACAGCACGAAGTCGGCCTTCGCGACGGCGGCGAGGTCGGAGGGCTTCGGGTCGTAGTCGGGCGCGTGGTGCACGGACTGCGGCACGATGACCTTGACGTCCTCGGCGCCGGCGGCCTTGGCGAAGGCACCTTCCCAGGTGGTGGTCACGACCACCACGGGCTTGTCCTTCTTCGCCCCACCGCCGCTCCCGGCCGGAGCGTCGGAGGCGACGTCATCGCCGCAACCCGCGGTCAGGAGGAGTGCCGCGCTCAGTGCGACGAGGGCAGGGATACGGACGCGGGTGCGCGCCATGAGCTGAATCTCCGTTCGGGTATGGAATGCACGGCGAGGACGAGGGCCCCCGCCGTCAGTACGAGGACCGGCCCGGGCGGCCAGTCCAGCCACAGGGCCAGAAGGAACCCCGTCAGGTTGACGACGACGCCGATGCCGACGGCCCAGAGCGTGATCGACTTCAGGGAGCTGCCCAGGCGGCGGGCCGCGAGCGCGGGCAGCAAGGTCAAGGCGTCGACCAGCAGCGCGCCGGTGAGCTTGATCGCCCCGGCGACCGCGACCGCGACCAGGACGAGGAGGGCGGCGGTCAGCGCCCGTACCGGCACGCCCGAGCACTGGGCGAGCTCACGGTCGTAGAGCAGCAGACCGATCTCGCGCCGCCGCCACCAGAACAGGCCCGGTACGGCGACGGCGAGCACGCCGAGGACGATCAGGTCCGGCGTCCCGACCGACAGGATCGACCCCCACAGCAGGGCGAAGGCACCGGATGCGTTGACCCCCGACACCGCCATGAGGAGCAGCGCCGCGGCGATCGCCAGGCTCATGAGCAGCCCCATCGCGCCGGACAGGCCGTCCGGGGTACGGGCGAGCGGAGCCACGCCCGCACCGGCGAGGGCGCAGGCGACCAGCGCGCACAGCATGGGGTCGAGTCCGGTCAGCATGCCCACGGCGATGCCGAGCAGGGCGACGTGCATCATCGCGAAGCGCACCGGCATGATGTCGAGCCCGACGATGACCACGCCGATCACGGGCAGCCCGATCGCGGCGAGCAGCAGGGCGATCCCGGCCCGCTGCACGGGTACGAGTTGCAGGAGGGCGCCGAGGTCGGCGGTGGCGAGGGTCACCGGACCTCCCGCAGCCGGCCCGCGGCCATCTCCAGGACGCGGTCGCAGCGTTCCGCCAGGGTCCGGTCGTGCGTCACCACGATCAGCGTCACCGGGAGCGAGGTGAGGACGTCCGCCGCCTCCTCCTGTCCGTCGAAGTCGAGGGCTGCGGTCGGTTCGTCCGCGAGGAGCACCTGCGCCCCCGCGGCGACGCAGCCGATCGCGCGGGCCAGGTACACCCGCTGCAACTGGCCGCCCGAGAGGGTGTGCAGGGGGCGCCCGGTCAGCGGTTCGACGCCGAGCCGGGCCGCGGCTTCCGCGGCTTCCGCGGGTGCGGTGCTGCTGGCCAGCAGCTCGGAGCCGAGCAACGGGAAGCGGCCCGCCGCGGGTTTCTGCGGGATCCAGGCGCAGGCCCTTCGCCGCCAGGCCCATTCGGCCGGCGACGCGGTGCCCCGCCCTCCGACCGTGATCGAGCCCGTCACCTGCCGGTGCAGACCGAGCACGGCACGCAGGAGCGTGGTCTTGCCCGAGCCGTTGGTCCCGGTCAGCGCCACCCGCTCGCCGGCTGCGATCTCCAGATCCACGTCGGCGACGGCCTCCACCCGGCCGTGCCGGCAGGCCACCTGGCGCATGCGTACATCCAGCCCGCCCATCACACCTCCCTCGATCCTTACGTTGCAGCAGGGCGCGGCGGAGTCTCCCGCCGCTGCCCACGCCGCAGTAGTCGGACGGCGGATGCCCTTGGTTCCCGCGGCCCGGCGATCGATCCGGACCGTCCCCTGCTGAGATCAAGGAGCGCCGGTGACGCCGTAGCCCGCTTCGACGATCGCCTCACGGATCAGACCGTCGTCGAGGGACGATCCGTCGACCGTGACGGCGTTCGTCCCGAGGTCCACGACGACCTGGCTCACCCCGGGAATCGCGGAGACCTCCTTCGTGATGTGGTCGGCACAGTGGCCGCAGGTCATGCCGGTCACCTGGTATTTCTGCTGCGTCATCACGTCTCTTCCTGGTGCGGAGGGCGAGGGGCCGGACGTCCCGGCCGGTGGGCTCTCTCATGTAGTCGGATCGGGATCCGTTCTGGTTTCCGTCACTTCCCGCTCGCTGGAAGCAGTGGAAGCAGTGGAAGCACAGGCGACTCGTCTCGTGCTCCTGCAGCCCTTCGATCCGGAGCTTGTAGCCGACGCCGAACGGGCATCTCCCTGACGTCCGGGTCGCAGAAACCGCTTCTGCGGGCGGAAAAATGAGTGCGGATGAGTATCGGAGAAGAGGCGCATGCGATGACCGACATCAGTTCTCTGCAGCCCGTGGCGACGTTCTGCGGCAAGTGCGACTGCGGATGCCCGCAGCTGTTCATCGACGAGGCAGCCCCTGCCGACCGCAGGGTCGTGATCACCGACGACTTCGGCCAGCGGGTGCAGATGAGCGCCGATCAGTTCGGCTCCATCATCGAGGACGCCAAGGCGGGCAAGCTGGACTCCGTCGCGGTCGCGTGAGGCGCTGCTGCGGTCCGTCAACCGGTTCAGCTGTCCGGCCGCACCACGAACGCCACGACGTCCACCGGGCCGCTGCGCCGGAAATGCAGGACGAAGGGGATGGCCTCACCCCCCTGCCAACGGGCCCTCACCTTCACCGTCACGTCCAGGGTGCTCGGCGTCATGTCCACGGAGCCGCCGGCGGGGATGTCGACCGAGTCGACCACGCGCAGGGTACCGGCGCCTGCGCCGACCCGCTCGTGCCGGCTCAGCACGGCCTCCTCGACGGCCGGGGACGTCACCGAGACCAATTGGTCATCGGCGCCTCCGATGTTCGTGACCCGGAAGGAGGCGGCGGTCCGCTCCTCCTCGGCAGGGGGCAGGAAGACGTGTCCGAGGCCGACTTCGATGCGCGGCGGGCTGCCGGCTGCGCCCGCCGTCGTCCAGGCCGTCAGGCCGACCAGAGCCGCGAGACAGGCGACGGCGGGGGCGAGGGCTGCGCGCGCCCCGTCCAGCAGGCGCCGCCCGGTCGGCCTCCAGCTGCCGACCGGCTCCGTCGGCCGGTGAGGATCGAACGGACCGGTCATCGGCGGACGGCCTTTCGGACGGTGCGGGCGGAGGGGGAGGTGCGCTTCTGGGCGGGCTGCCAGGCGCGCAGGCGCAAGCTGTTGCCCACGACGAGGAGCGAGCTGACGGACATGGCGGCGGCGGCGACCATCGGGTTGAGCCACCCCACGGCCGCCAGCGGGACGGTGACCACGTTGTAGCCGAACGCCCAGACGAGGTTGAGACGGACCGTACCCAGGGTGCGCCGGGCGAGGCGGACCGCGTCGGCGACCGCCTCGATGTCACCCCTCACCAGCGTCACGTCAGCAGCCCCGATGGCCACGTCCGTGCCGCTGCCCATCGCGATGCCGAGGTCCGCCTCCGCCAGGGCCGCGGCGTCGTTGACGCCGTCACCGATGACGGCGACCCGCCGTCCGCGTGCCTTCAACTCCCGTACCAGAAGTGCCTTGTCCTCCGGAGTGCAGCGGGCGTGGACCTCCTCGACGCCGAGCTCCGCGGCGACGGCACGCGCGGTGCTCTCACGGTCACCCGTCGCCAGGACCGCCTCCACCCCCAGCCGCCGCAACCGGTCCACTGCCCGGTAGCTGCCGGGCCGCACGACGTCCCCCAGAGAAATGAGGGCCTCGTCGACGCCGTCCACCCGTACCAGTACCGGTGTCAGGGCGGAGGATTCCGCCTCGGCCAGCCCCCGTGCCAACGAGCCGGGCAAGCCCTCGCCGGGGGCGCACACCTCCACCCGGTGGCCTTCCACCACACCCGAGACGCCGGTACCAGGGGCGGCCAGGAAGCCGCTCACCTCGGGTAGCGGCCGCTCTGACCCGACGCGCCGGGCGTACGAGACGACCGCCCGGCCCAGGGGGTGTTCGGAGCCCTGCTCCACCGCCCCGGCCAGCCGGAGCGCCGCGTCCCCGCCGATGCCGCCACCGACCTCGGTGACCTTCACGACCGACATGTGGCCGGTGGTGAGGGTGCCGGTCTTGTCCATGACGATCACATCGACGTGCCTCAGGCTCTCGAGCGCCTGCGCCCCGCTGACCAGAACGCCGAGCCGCGCGCCCCGCCCGGTCGCCGCCATGAGCGCTGTGGGGGTCGCCAACCCCAGAGCGCAGGGACACGCGACCACGAGGACCGCTACCGCCGCGGTGACGGCCGCCTGAGGATCCGCTCCGGCGCCGAGCCAGAATCCGAGCACCGTAACGGCCAGCACGAGCACGACCGGAACGAAGACGCCCGCCACCTTGTCGGCCAGCCGCTGCGCACGGGCCTTCCCCGCCTGGGCTTCGGTGACCATACGGGTGATCCGGGCCAGTTGCGTGTCCGCCCCGACGGCGGTGGCCCGGACGCGGAGCAGCCCGCCGGCGTTCACGGCGGCGCCCACCACGGACCGGCCCGGACCGACCTCCACCGGGTCGCTCTCTCCCGTGACCAGAGAGAGGTCCAGGGCGGAACTCCCCAGCACCACCACGCCGTCGGTGGCGACCCGCTCACCGGGCCGGACGATGAAGTCCTGACCCACGCGCAGCTGCTCGATCGGCAACCGCTGCTCGCGACCGTCCTCCCACACGGTCACGTCCCTCACGGCCAGGCCCGCCAGGGACCGCAGGGCCTCACCGGTGCCGCGCCGGGCGCGCGCCTCCAGATGGCGGCCGGCGAGCACGAACAGGGGGACGCCGACCGCCGCCTCCAAATAGACGTGTGCGACGTCCCCTCCCGCCGAGGGGAAGAGGGTGAAGGGCATCCGCATGTCCGGCTCGCCGGCACCGCCGAGGAACAACGCGTACAAGGACCAGGAGA
Source organism: Streptomyces sp. NPDC059851 (assembly GCF_042732005.1). Taxonomy (NCBI): domain Bacteria; kingdom Bacillati; phylum Actinomycetota; class Actinomycetes; order Kitasatosporales; family Streptomycetaceae; genus Streptomyces; species Streptomyces sp. NPDC059851. The sequence continues at coordinate 39,972 of NZ_JBHWJJ010000066.1, forward strand.
ACGACGCGAGGACACCGAGGGAGACCAGGGTGTCCATGGTGGCCGCCGAGTGCCGCAACCCACGCGCCGCCCGCACGTGGAACGGCCACGCACTCCAGACGACCACCGGACCGGCGAGGACGAGGCACAACCACTGCCAGTTGCGGAACTGCAGGGCGGGCGCCATCGACAGCACGAGGACCGGCAGGCACAGCAAGGTGGTGATCAGCAGCCGCTCGCGATCCGAGCCGGCGCCGTTCTTCGATGACGTCGGCGTCGGGCTGACGTCGGCCTGTGGCTCCACGGTCGGTACCACGAGCTCGACCGTGTAGCCGGCGCCCTCGACGGCGGCCATCAGGTCCTTCGCCGTGACGTGCGGCGGGTGTTCCACCCGGGCCTTGCCGGTGGCGAGGTTGACCGTGGCCGTGACACCGTCGAGTTTGGCCAGCCGTTTCTCCACCCGGTTCACGCAGGCGGCGCAGGTCATGCCGCCGACGGCCAGATCAGTGGTCACCGGCGCGGTGCTCGCCGTTCCGGCCGTCATCGCGCACCGCCCGAGTGTGCCCCGCCCATGCCGCCGGCACCGTGCGGAGCGGAATCCCCACGAGAACCGGAGCCAGTGCCATCGGGGTGCATGCCGGGCGCGACCGGACCGGCGGCCCTTCCCACACCGAACGAGAAGACGAACACCGCAACGAGCAGCAGCACGAACCCCACCAGCGCAGGGGGCGGCGCCCACCGCCCTGTGCGGCTGTACACCCGGGCCGCGAACCCTTGTTCTTCGACCATCGACATTCCCTGATTCGACGAGTGCGAGCGGGGAACCCCACCCCCGGGCCCCGGCGACGTAGTCGCGCGTGGTGCGGGAAGAGTTCCCCCTGCTTGCGCGACCGGTCCTCGGGCGCCGCGCCGTACGCCGCCGGCCTCGTCCTGGACTCCTGGAGGGCGATCTCCCCTCCAGGAGCCCGACGTCAGGCTCTAGAAGAACCCGAGCTTCTTCGGGGAGTAGCTGCAATAGACGTTCTTCGTCTGCTGGTAGTAGTGCTTGGTCAGGTTGGTTCGCGGGTGGCGTGTCTGGCTGATGGCCTGTGTCGTTGATCGGGTGTGATGGCTGAGGAGTTGGCTGCGGTCCGGTGTGATCTGGAGGATTTCGCGGCGGAGGTGTTCGAGTCGTTCGGGCGGGCGGATCAGCGTCGGTGGGGGTCGGTCTATCTGCGTGGTCTGCTGTTGGACGGCGGGCGTAAGTCGGTCGAGCCGATGGCCGCCCGACTGGGCGACGACGGCAACCGGCAGGCGTTGGCCCACTTCGTCACCTCCAGCCCGTGGGATCCGGCACATGTGCGGGCCAGACTGGCCTGGAGGATGCAGCC
>NZ_JBHWJJ010000067.1:0-41232 GCF_042732005.1 Streptomyces sp. NPDC059851
CACCCCATCCGCGCGGGGGCCTCCCTGGTCGGCGCCCCCAACGGGCTGACCCCCTTTTCTTTGGCGTCCGGCCGGCGGCCCCCCCCGCCGTCGGGGGGGGGGGCCCGCGCCACGAGGTGCTCAGTAGCGGGTGTGGCCCAGGTCGAGGGTCCATGCTTCGGCCGGGTTCTTGTCCCAGTGGGACCGGAGGGCCAGCTCGCGGTCGGCGTAGCCACCCTGGTGGCACAGGCCGCCGTGGGAGATGGTCACGCTGAGCGCGAGCGGGGACTCTGTGGTTACCCAGTGCGGGGTCAGGGCGTGGCTCCACAGCTGGTCACCGGGGTGCATGGTCACGGACTGCCGGTCCGTCTCGTCGTGGGCCGGCGGTTCCTCGGCTGTGGTCTCGCCAATGACGGCGGCTTCTGCCGACAGGTGCTTGTCGGGGTTGTGGTAGCTGTGGAAGGTCTTGGTGCCGTGGACCTGCCAGACGAGGCCGTGCGAGTTGTCGTTGTGGTACGTCGAGGTGGCCCCCTGGGAGGACAGGAAGAGGATGGGCGCGCACCGCTGCCAGGTGAATCCCTGGGAGGCGAGGTACGTGCGCCAGGGGATCATGACCTCGTCCTGGAAGCCGTCCAGGAGTTCGCCGTAGAACCGGGAGAGGTTGAAGTGCACCAGGCGGAAGGGCCAGGTGGTGATCTCCTCGACCGGGGCCGTCCGGAAGGCGGCCGTGCGGTCCATGCGGACCTGCCAGTCCTCCTCGCCGAGGATGGTGAACCGCACCTCTTCGTCCTGGCGGATGTGGTCGAGGATGTCGATGGCGGGCATGAAGAGGTAGTCGAACGGGACGTGCAGGCGGAAGTTCGGCGGTTGCCTCCAGCAGGCGGTGAAGTTGTGCGGGTCGGTGACGGAGACCGGTGCGTGCACGATGATGGCTCCCTGTGCTCAGGCCGCCGCGCAGGCGTGCGACGCGGGGCGGCAGATGGCGGCGCAGTCGGGTCCGACACGGTCCTTCGCCGGCGCTTCGAGGAAGCCCCTGATCTCGGCACGCGGGGCCTGGACGCTGACCCCGTCCGCGCCGTAGGGGCAGCGCCGTATCTCGCCCTCGGCGGACATGTAGAGGGTCGCTGACCGGCAGGGATGGCCCTCGTCGTCGGACAGCTGCATCCGACGCAGATCATCGAGGTACGACCGGTACGCGTTGGACAGGCGGAAGCGCCCGGCAAGGGTCTCCGTGTCAGCCTCTCTGAGCTTCACAGAGTCCTGGAGCGATCCGCCAGCCCTGACTAAGCCCTGCTCAGTGAGGAGTACGGGGCTGAGCTGGACCTCAATGCCTGTCCCGGCGACGAGGCCGGCGATCTGCGCGGCCTCCTCCTCCGCCACGTCCAAGTAGGTCAAGTGAAGTACCTTCGCCGGAACGTCCACGGCCAGCAGTGTTGCAACGGCGGAGGCCACGGTCCGCGTCGTCCGGCCGAGGGCCATCGCGCCCTCGGAATCAGCGGAGACGGTGACGTTGGTCAGAAGGTGCTCGACCTCCGTGAGGGCGGTGACCTCGGCCTCGGTACGGGCCGAGGTCACCATGGACACGGACATCCCGAACTGGTGGGCCAGGCGGACGAGCTTCCGGAGCTCCGGATGGTGGGTCGGCTCGCCTCCGGTCAGGCACACGCCCCCCACTCCGGTCTCCCTCAGCCGCGACAGGGCCCGGGCGTAGGTCTCGACGGTGAGGAAGCCGTGAGCCCGGTCGGCCCGGAAGCAGAAACCGCACGCGACCTTGCAGTGGCCGGCCGTGGAGACCAGCGCGGTACGGGCGGGGGTGCTCATTGGACCCCCGTGTTGTCCCAGACCGCGATGGACACGGTGCTCGTGTAGAAGGCGCACATCTGCGGATCCGGTGTGTCGCCGCCGATGAGTGCCTGCTCGTTGCGGGACGGTCCGCCGCAGATGGCCAGGGCAGGGCAGTCGCCGCAGGCAGGGATCGGAGCGACCTTCTTCGCCGCGGCGGTCAGCAGGCCGGGGTTCTGGCGGAGCTCGTCGACGGTATGGAGGAACGAGGGCTCCGTGAAGTTGATGTCACACACGCTGACCCTGTTGCCGGGCAGCAGGGCGGCGTTCAGGCTGCGGTCGCCCTGCATGTGGTCGAACAGCATCGGCCGTCGGGTGTCGAGGGCCTGGAAGGCGCGGTCGAGGACGGAGAAGAGCATCCCGCCCCTGCCGAGCGCGGTCAGGCGTGCCTCGTACAGCTCGCGGGCCAGCTCGGCGCCGTTGACTCGCCACTCACCCCCCGTGGGGATGGGGGTGTTGACGTAGATGAACTTCAGGCCGAGGTCGTCGATGATCCACCGCACGGTCTCAGCCAGGCGCCCGATGTTCGATGCCGTGGGGGTGAGGTTACAGCCGACGTGCAGGCCCTTGGCCGCGATCAGGCGGCCGACGTTGCGGCGGATCCGGTCGTCGGCAGGCTGGCCGCCCAGGAGGAGCCGGTTGGCGGAGTTGATCCCAGGCGGGCCGTCGATGGAGATCCCGACTCCATACTCGCGCTGCACGAAGTGGTCGAGGGACTCGTCCGTGAGCCGGGCGCCGTTGGTGACGACGGTGCGGCGGACGCGTGCGACGCCGTAGCGGGTGGCGAGGGTGTCAGCGAGTTCGTCGCCGTACTTCATGAGGTCGAAGCGGATGGTCGGCTCGCCGCCGAACCACTGGATGGACACCTCCTCCTGGCCGGCGTTCTGCTCGAACAGGAACTCCAGGCCGGTGGCGAGCTCCTCCTCGGTCATGTCCGGCTTGCCGGTGTTGGTGTCGACGAAGCAGTACGTACAGGCCATGTTGCAGCGGTCGGTGAGGACCACCCGAAGCCCGCTGATCCGTTGCGGTGTCGGGTCGAATCCGAGGGCCTGAAGGCGGTTGTGGAGTGCTTCACGGCGGTCGGCGGCGGGGCCGTCCTGGGTGAAGCCGAGCCCAGCGAGGGCTTCATGGGTCGCGGTCGGGGAGACTCCGGCGAGGTCAGCGACCTCGCCGGAGTCGAGAAGCACACTGTCCAGGGTGACCGGGTCGAGGAGGACAGCCTCCCCGGCCCGGTCGTACTGGAAGTACTTCCCCCACAGCAGCAGGGGAGCGGTCACTGGGTCAGGCCGCCGTTTCCTCTTCGGCGATGCCCAGCTCGCCCATGACGGCGCGGACCTGCTCCTCGGCATCGGCCTGGAGCCGGGCCGATGCCGCGGGGCTGCCGCCGTCGGAGAGGACGATGACGCCGGGGAGCGTCGGGTTCGGCACGATGACCGTGAGGCCGGCGGGCTCGGTGCTGATGACCATGATCGCGTCGTTGAGCTCAACCCAGTCGGTGCGCTCCTTGAGCGCCTCGAGGATGCGGCCCTGCTTCTCGCGGAAGGACGCACGCTCGCCCATCCACACGCCCGCCTTGGACTTGGAGTCCACGACGTCCGCGTAGATCAGGTGGTTCTGCTTCTCTTTCCTGGGTTTCGGCATGCCGATCTCCTTGATGGAAGGGTGACTGCCCGGTTGGGCAGCTCTGATCCGCTCTGCTGGCCGCCGCTCGGGATGCCATACAGCGCTCCGAGCGGTTTGGTGCACGGCGCCCACGGGGCGCCGTTCCCCGCACGTGGCCGACTGGTGGCTGGCAACACGAGCGGGAAGTCTGTTCAGCTCCGGGTGCCGCTGCCCCGTACCGACTGGACGGTGGTCACCGAGGGTCCGCCGCCACGTTGGAAGCCAGCGGGCGCAGGGGCTGGAGAGAGCCGGGGTCCGCCGTCCACTCTCGGCCCGAGTCGTCCAGCGGGCGCATGTGCGCCACCCTCTTGACCACCCGGCCGGTGATCTTCGATGTGTAGATCAGAACGGTGCCGACGGTTCCGGTCCGCCCGCTGGATGGCTGTGCGACCTCTCGGCCTAGCAGCGGGTGACCAGGGTCGTCCGCCACCCAGAGGTTCGCGTCGGTGGTCGTGGTCACTGGGCACCCCCGAGACCGAGGAAGGCGTCGAACTGGGCGGAGCTCCAGGTGGCGGGATTACCGCGCTCGGCCCGGAACGTCTCCGCCGCCCGCGGCAAGCGGCGCCTCTCCAACGACGGGCCCGCGTCAGTCTCCGCGTATGGGGCTACCGCTGCCTCGTACTGCTGGTTGGTCGCGCCGGGGGTTCGGCGGGGAAGCCGGGGGCTGCTCACGATCCGTTCCCTTCGCTGGGCTCCTTGGGGTGGCGTAAGAGTCCCTCTGGTGCGGGTGTCACGGCCATGACGCCGCAGATGTCATCTGGCGCCCACTTGGGTGTGTGGGGTGTCATGGAGGTGGCATCGGCATGTCATGTGCGCGGATTCCATTGCGGATCAAGCCGGTTGGCCGGTAGTCAACGGAGAGGACGGGGTGTTGTGACCCGTCTCCTGACTTTGAGGGAGCGACCGATGCACGATCCGGCCACCCTGTTACGCGTATTGGTCCAGCAACGACGCTGGCGGTACCGGGACTTCGCTGCCGCCTTTGCGCGGGCGGCCTCACAGGCCGGCTTACCGGGTCTGTCGGTGTCCGAGGCACAGTTCCGGCGGTGGACATCGGGACGGATCAAAACCCTGCCGGGACCGGACACGTGCCGGGTGCTTGAGCGCCTGTTCGAGGTGGAGACCGTCGCGCTTTTCGGTCCTCCGCCTACGCCGTCTCCGACGACGTCGGGGGCTCCTGTTGCGTACGACCTCGAAAGTGACATTGCAATGACCGCACGTGACGCCGCAGATGAGGCGGGTGCTGCCGCCGCGCAGTGTGTATCCGACACCACCATCGACCAACTTCGCGACGACGCCCTTGCTCTCGCCCGCTCCTATGGGGCGGTGAGCGCGTTCGACATCTTCCGGCGGGCCAGGGTGCTTCGCACGGAGGCGGAGCACCAGCGGGGGCTGACACAGGTGCCCGCCCAACAGCAGGACCTGCTGATCGTGGCCGGGCAGGCGTGCGCGCTGCTGTCGACCGCCGCATTCGACCTCGGCTCCCTGGACGACTCGGCTCGGCTTGCTCGGTCGGCAGCCCTGTACGGGGAGATGGCTCGGTTCGATCCGCTGCGCGCCTATGCGACCGGGTCCTTGGCGATCTGTGCCTACTTCACGGGGCGCCCGTCGGAGGCGGTACGGCAGGCCCGGACGGCGCTGGCCTATGCAGGCTTGGGGGACACGGCTCGCCGTCGGTTGCTGTCCATCGAGGCCCGCGCCCACGGACACCTCGGAGACCACGAGCGGGCGACCCGGGCGCTCGTCGCATCGACCCGCCAGGATCGCGGGGAGCGCGACGAGCTGCACGATGGCGTGGGCGGCGAGTTCGCGTTCAGCGAGGAGCGGCTGTTGATGTCCAACGGCACGACGGCCCTACTCGTCGGCGACGGGGCAGGTGCCGAGGCCACCGCGCAGCGGGCGCTGGATCTTGTCTCGTCCCGGCCGCCGGCCCGGCAGTCGGCGTCCGTACGCGGGAAGGCCGCGGCCGACCTCGCAGCCGCGCAGCTCCTGCGGGGCGACCTAGACGCGGCGACGGTGACGCTGGAGACGGTCTGGGCGATTCCTGAGGACCAACGCGTGGCTGGGCTGCTGGAGCGCACCGGGAGCTTGAGGCGGGCGCTGACCGCCCCCGCGTTCAGGGGGGCGGGCGCGGCGGTCACGCTGGGCGAGCGGATCGAGGAGTTCGGCCGCCGCTCAGCGCCGAGGCAGTTGGGTACTGGGCGAGGGCTGCTCGCCATCGATTCCTGATCCGCTCGCCCTCCTTACGCGTGGCCGAGGGCAGCGAGGATCTGGGCCTCCTTGTCCGGGTCCACGCCGTGTTCGGACCACCTCGGGTGCTCGACCGGTCGTCCGTCCGCCTGCATCCACGCCCAGGTATCGGCAATGGTGTCCGCGAGCGGACGGCACCGGAGCCCGGCTGCTGCGGCACGGGAGGCGTCGACGGACCACACGCCAGCATGGGTACGCCACAGCGGAAGCTCCGTCCACTGCTTGACGTCGTGCGCCGTGAGGGTCGCGGCGTCGGTCCACACCGGATGGCCGATGCCGCCCGTGATCGCGAGGCATGCGCTGATGAAGTCCGCCCAGCTGATGCCCTCGGGGTGGGCGATGTTGAAGGCCCGCCCTGGGGTACCAGCTGCGGCCTGATCGACGGCGAAGGCGGCGACGTCGCGCACGTCGACGGGCTGGACGCGCTGCTCGCCCGGAGCCGGCACAACGATCGGGCCGCCGCGATGGGCCCTGGTGAGCCACCACGGGAGGCGGCCGACGTACTCGCCGGGGCCCAGGATCACCCCCGGCCGCACGAACACCGAGTCGTCCCCGAACGCGGTTCGAACCGCGGCCTCTCCGCCGGCCTTCTGGAATCCGTACTTCGTCGGGCTGCCGTCTGGGCCGGTGTGTCCGAACGACTCGTCCGCGTCCGGTGGGCACTCCAGCAGCGGGGAATCCTCAGTGAGCGGGTGATGGGGCCAGCCCTGGTATACGGACACCGTGGAGACGTGCACCCACCGGGCGGCAACCGGCCGCAGGGCCTCGGTGGCGAGGAATACATCATGAGGCGAAAACTCGCTGCTGGAGGTGTCAATCACGGCATCCCACGGCCCGTGAGTGGCCAGCCGCTTCACGTCGTCGAGGTCAGTCCGGTCACCGCGGACCGTGTCGGCGCCCTCAACCGCCCCGGAACGGCCGCGGTTGAAGGTGGTCACCTCCCAGCCGCGTCGCAGAGCTTCGTCAACAATCGCGCGGCCGAGGAACCAGGTGCCGCCCATCACCAAAATCCGCATGGGGTCGACCCTGTCACGAAGCACCGGGCGGGCACCATCCCGGCCCTGGTCGACGCTGGCGGGATTTGGACGTACGTGGACCCGTAGCTCTGCGCCGCAGAGATCACACGGCGATATTCCGGATCCGCGAGGGGGCGCTGTTGCTACCGTCGCTCTGGAATCCCCATCCCACTCGCTGGATAAAAAGGATCCCCCTCATGCATGATGCCCGCGCCCTGATCGAAATGGGTGCCGAAGCTGTTCGTCGGCTCGCTCGTCGCGGTTACTCCCTGAACCTGTCCCGGCTGGAAGACCTCCAGTCCCGGCGCAACCAGAGCATCCGCTCGGCCGACGAGCTGCGGGCGGAGGCCAAGCGGGTGGCGAGCGAGGTCCAGCAGACGGCCAAGCAGGGCGGCGACATCTCCACGCTGAAGGAGCGTGCCCGGGAGCTGAAGGACCAGATCCGGGACATCGACGCCGAGCAGGAGCAGGTGCAGGAGGAGCTGCGCGAGCTGCTCCTGACCATCCCGAACCTGCCCGACGACGCGGCCCCGGACGGTGACTCCGAGGAGTTCGCGGTCGAGGTCCGGCGCGTCGGCACCCCGCCGGCCTTTTCCTTCGAGCCGAAGGACCACGTCGACCTGGGCGAGAGCACGGGCATCCTCGACTTCGCCCGCGCGACGAAGCTGTCGGGCCCCCGGTTCGTCGTTTCCCGTGGGGCGGGCGCTGCCCTGGAGCGCGCCTTGGCGACGCTGTTCCTCGACATTCACACCCGTCGGCACGGGTACGTCGAGCACGCGGTCCCGTACCTGGTCAGCCGCAAGACGATGACCGGTACCGGACAGCTGCCGAAGTTCGAGGAGGACCTGTTCAAGACCGGCGTAGCCGACCGTGAGCTGTTCCTCATCCCGACGGCCGAGGTACCGCTGACCAACCTCTACGCCGACGAGATCATCCCGCCGGCCGACCTGCCGCTTGGCCTGACCGCGCACACGCCGTGCTTCCGGTCCGAGGCGGGCTCGTACGGGCGTGACACCCGGGGTCTGATCCGCCAGCACCAGTTCGCCAAGGTCGAGATCGTCCAGATGGTCGACCCGGCGGACGCGGATGCCACGCTGGAGACGATGGTCGGCCACGCCGAGGCGTGCCTGAGGGAGCTCGGCCTCGCCTACCGCGTCGTCAAGCTGGCGGCCGGCGATACGGGCTTCTCCGCGCAGCTCACGTACGACATCGAGGTCTGGATCCCGAGCCAGAACACGTACCGCGAGATCTCCTCGGTCTCGAACTTCGGCACCTTCCAGGCCCGCCGCGCGAACATCCGCACCCGGGGCGAGGACGGCAAGCCCAAGCTCGTCGCCACCCTCAACGGCTCCGGCCTGCCCATCGGCCGCACCGTGGCCGCGCTCCTCGAGCAGTGCCAGCAGCAGGACGGCTCGCTCCTCCTTCCCGAATCCCTCGCTCCGTACCTCGGCTTCCGCCGCATCTCGGCGGACGGAACACCGGAGGCATAGCGTGTACCGGGCTCTGTTCGGCGAGCTCCGAGTTCCATGGCCGCTGGTTGATCGCCCCATCAAGGGGCGGCTGCGCCGGTAAGCGCAATGCCTCTGGGGGCCAGTGCGTTTCGGCGCCGGCCCCCAGAGGGCGTCATGTGATCAAGTCGGACTACGGAGCCACGGGCTGAGGACGTGACTCCGGAGGTGCTGGCCATCCATCTCGAAGGACCCTGTGAGATGGGGGGCGAACTTGGCCCGCCTTCCGAATGATCTCGCGTTGCCGGGTCTCACGGGTACGGCTCAGGGGAGGTTGCGCTCCCGCCATACGGCGTCCATTTCCGTGAGCGCGGTCATCGCGTGGGCGATGGTCTCGCGGGTGACGGCGCGGCGCGGTGCCTCGTACTGGGGGTCATACCTCGCAAAGGTCCTGGAGCCGCGCGTCTGCGCCAGAGACGTTACGACATCGCACAGGAGATAGGTCGCGACCCTGCGCTGCCGTGCGTCTTCCTTGATGCGACCCTGGTGCTTGTTCCATGCCTGAAACGCCGTGAGTTCACCCGCGATGACGCGGTCGGCAAGGTCAGGGGCATCGGTGCGCAGGCGGGCGAGGTGCTGCTGGCTGACTTGTGCACGGACCTTGTTGGTGAGTGCGATCTCGTGGGCCTTGTCCAAACTGACAGCACGCGTGATGACTGGCTCGATGAGCTCGGGCTCGTGTCGCATGACCATGTCGGCCAGCTCCAGTCGGCCAATGGAGACACCTGTCCTCTCACTGAGGGAACGCACCGCCGCCTCGGGGGAGAGCTGTTCGTTCGTCTTGGTGCTGGCTTGGAGCTTGGTAGCGATCATCGCCGCCTGCCCCGTGGTCAGGTTGCGCTGGCGGATGTTGACGGACAGGGCGTATCCGTCGGGGTCATCTCCTTCGTAAGTGGTGAAGAGGGGTTCGACTCCGAGAGCCTTGCAGACGGCGAGTCGGTGGCGGCCGTCGAGGAGGGTTCCATCGGGGCCGAGGACGATCGGGTGGCGCAGGCCGTGGGTCCTGATCGACTCGGTCAGCTCGTGGAGCTCCTCGTTGGTGAGCGGCGGAAACATGGCAGCGGTGGGGTGGAACTTCAGGGTGGTACTCCTTGTGGTGTGGGTGTGCCGACAGCACCGTGCGGGTGCTGTGCGTCTGGGTGGAGTTGGGCGCGGGCCCGTATATGTAAATGGTCTTGGGAATCCCCGGTTTGGCTAACCGGGGATCGTCGGCTATACATGTCGGCCCACTCACGGCGATCGCGGCCGGATCCGCCTGTGCGCCTCGGCCCAGAGAACGGCCACGGTGGCGGTCGGCCACCTGAGCACAGCCGCGGTGTGCTGCGGGGACAAACGTGTCCTGCTGGGGTGTAGGGCGGGTGCCGATGGCGAGATTCCAGGGGTCAGCGTCGCGGGCGGTTGGGCCGGCCTCCGGGTGCTGCTGGCGGCAGCGTGGGGGTGGCCTGCTGGCCGGTCACCGACGCCACAGTGCGGAGGCGGGCGGCTTCAGCCCGGGGGTTGGGGCTTGGGTTGCGGCTGGTGTGCTGGAGACGGGTGAGCAGGACCCGGGCGGGCTGGCGGGCTGTGGCCAGTTCGCGCTGGGCTGCGGCCTCCTTCAGGAGCTGGTGGGGTTGGTGGCCTCGGGCTTCCGCGTCGGCGAGGAGGGCTGCGAGGGCAGGCCAGCTGGGGTCGGTGAGGATGCGGTCTGCATGGTCGGGGACGGCGGCGCGTACGTCGTGAGCGAGCGTGCGGCGTATCTCCTGCTTCGGTTGACGCTGTTCGAGTACGACGAGCGTGGGGGTGAGGGCCTGGTCAGCGGCTGCCTGTAGGTGGTGGAGGGCTTGACGGGCGGCGTCGGCTTGGTGGGCGTGGCCCTTTGCCTCGTGCCAGCGGTTGGCGATGATCCCGGCCCACAGGAGGGCGGCGATGAGGGCGGCGAGGGCGCTGCCGTCGGGGCCGGTGGCGGTGTGGACGATGTCCCGGGCCGCATGGCGGATGGCGTGGGCGGCGCGGTCTTCCGCGCGGATCTGGGAGCGCTGGGCGCGTGCGAACGCCTTCGATGCGGCTTGGAGTTCGGCGCGGAGGTGGGTGGGGGCCTTCTGGGCGGTGGCTTCGAGGAGTTCGCCGAGGGCGGTGATGTGCGCTTGGGCATGGGTGTCGTCGGCGAGGTCGGTGCGGAAGCTGTCGAGGGCTTCGGTGGCCTGGTGCCAGGCAGTGGTCGGGCGGTTGCGGCGGGCGGTGGGGTGTTCCTCGGGTTGGCCGGCTTCGAGGCGGGCCTGCAGCTTGGGGAGGGTGAGGTCGGGGGCGATCTTCCCACCAGGGTGGAAGATCTGTTCGCCGTCCTTGTTGAGGTCGCCGGGGCGGCCTGCGGCGTAGCCGAGGAGGTCCCCGGAGGGGCCGCGCCTGGCCTTGATCGCGATGCCGTCGGCTTCGAGGTAGGCGAGGAGTTCCTCGGCGGTGCGGGCGTGGGGGATGGCGGCGCGAATGCGGTCCTGGAGCCACTCGCGGCTGGTCTGCTCCCAGCCGAGGCGCTGGGCCTTGTGCATCTCGGCCTGGGTGGGGGCGCGGGTGCCGGTGCGGTCGCCCCTCTTCAGGCGGCGCAGGCCGTAGTCCTTCTCGATCTGGCGGCAGGCGTCGCCGACGCGGATGCCGCTGTCGTGGAGCTTGGGCCGACGACCGTCCTCGCGGACGGTGGTGGCGAGGATGTGGATGTGGTCGTCGGCGTGGCGTACGGCGATCCAGCGGCAGGCCAGGTCGTCCCCTTCGGGGGCGATGCCGGCCGCGGCGACGATGCGCTGGGCGATCTCGCCCCACTCGGCGTCGGAGAGGTGGCGGTCTTCGGGGGCTGCGCGGACGGGGCAGTGCCAGACGTGGTCGGTGATCTTCTTGCCGAACTCGCTGTTGCGGAGGCGGACGGGTTCGTCGAGATAGCGGGCGAGCTGGGTGAGGGTGGCGTTCTCGGCGCGGCCGGGGTCGGGCATGGCGAGCATGGCGAAGCCGGCCACGATGTGCGGGTCGGTGTGCTCGTCGTGACGGCCGGGGCCGTAGAGGTAGGCGAGCAGTCCGCGGGTGTTGGCGCCGGCGGGCTTGATGGCGGCGATCACGATCGTCAGACCTCCCTCGGGTCGGCGGGTTCGCGCAGGGCCTCGGCGATCACCGTGAGCAGGTCGTGGAGTTCGTCGAGGCGCTGGCGTATGTCGGGCGGGGTGAGGTCGCTGTTCAGGGCGCGGGCGATCTGGTTGATGTTGACGCCGATGCGGTTGCACTGGCGCAGGACCTGGGCGCGGAAGACGTGGGTGCGGCGGCGATCCTCGGACAGGGGGAGGTTGGCGGTGAACCGACCGTCGATGAAGGCGAGGACGATGTCGGCGGCGAGGCCGGATTCGCCCTTGTAGTTGTGCTCGGCGGCGGCCTCGACCAGGCGGGCGCGCTCAGTGTCGGTGAAGCGCAGCGGGCCGACTCGGTCGGTGCGCTTGTTGCCGGTGAAGCGGCGGATCGTGGGCCGGACGCTCTGCATTGTCGGCTGGCCGGCGGCGGGCTGGGGGTCGCGTTCGGCGCGGAGGATCTCGCGTTGGATGGCGTGGAGCTTGTCCTGGTCGGGGCCGCCCTCGGACCCGACCCCCCGGTCCTGCGCCCCCTGGCGCTGGGCCGTCTCCGCCACCCCTGGGGCGGAGATCCCCGAAGGCCGGCCTTGAGTCGGACTCGGGGTACTACTGGCTCCGCCAGGGGCCGTCATCCCGAACGCACGCTGCCAACGGCTTGTCAGGCTAGGCGACTTCGAGACCGGTGAGGGCGTGGAGTCGGGGTCGTTCGGGTCGAGCGTCACAGGGTGCTTCTCCGATGCGGGGGTGGCTGCTGGCGATGCGGGGACAGGCGAGGTCGGCAGGCGGGCGCCAGCGACGTTGGCAGAGGTTGCGGCGCGCGGTCAGCAAGGAGATGACCGGAAGTCCGTCGGTCCCCGGAATACGCGGATGGCTGCCCTGGTGCAGGGGACCGTGGAGTACGGATCGCGGGCTGGGGACGGGGGCCGGTGGTCGGGGACGCGGGTTCTACGGTGATCGCCGGGGACCGTGGCCAGCAGGCAGCCACGGTCCCCATCCGGCCTTACCGGCGTTGACCTGCGGTGAATATCGGTCAGTATCCGGGGGCGGTTCCGCTGAGGGCTTGCTGCCTGCGGAGGCCCACGAGATCCTTCTTCACCTTCCCCAGGCGCTCGTTGCTGATCGAGTGACCCTCGGCTTCGATGGCCGCCCGCATCTGCTTCAACGTCGGCTTCCCTTCCAGCTTCTCCACGATCGCGAGGAACTCGTCCAGGTCACCGGTTGTGGGTCGGCCGACCTTCCGGGAGGGGACGGCGGGCGGGTCGGCTTTGTGCGGACCGGCATCCAGGTCCGACTCCTCGGCAGCCTCAGCGGCATTGTCACCGGAATCCTCCAGCTCCTCGCCCGCGGGTGCAGGCTGGCGTCCGAAGGCTTGCCCATCGTCGCGCGGGAGCTGGGCGGCGATCGCCGCAGGGTGGTAGCGGTCGTCCGAGGGGCGGGGGGTTGCGGGTTCGGCGACGTGCTGGTGGATCTGCCGCATCAGGGCGCCGAAGGCCATGAGGGCGGCGGCCGGGGGGATGGCGGCGATCACGTAGTCCAGGAGCGGGACCTCGGTGGTGCCGCGTGTGCCGTAGACGCCGGCCACGTTCAGGGCGATGGACCCGAGGGAGCCGGTGGCGGTCAGTGCGATCGCCCACCAGTCGGTCACGCGGCGCAGGCTGGCGCGGAGCATCAGGAGCTCGCCGGAGACGATGAACGCGTCCAGGGTGGCTGGCCAGGCCCACTGGCGTTCGGGGGCGTTGCCCAGTCCGTGGCGTCCGGCGACCTCGGCCAGATGGGCGTAGGAGAGCCAAAACCCTGCGGCGGTCAGCGCGACGATCACGCATCCGGCGGCAGCCAGCACGTACCGCTCGGCGGTCGGGGTGGTTCTGAGCGTGGGGGTGGGTGTGGTCAAGCGGGTGCGCTCCAAGGGCTGAGGTGTGGCCACCGCGCTGTGGGTGGCTGTGAAAGGTGCGGACTCGTCCCACTCGTCCTGTCGCTGGTCAGGGCAGGTACGGGTGGTCGGCTGATGTCGAGTCGACTCGTTGCACCTGTCCGATACCGCGTGCCGGACGGTCGGTGAGACGAGTGGGGGACGAGTTGGTACGGGTGCCGACTCGCGCGTCCTGGGAGCCGCTTGGCGGGCGGTTGCACGCTTTCGACGGCAGGTTTCACCAGGTCAGCAGGCCGGTGATGTCGATTCGACTCGTTGCGCCTCCCTCACCCGTCCCCGCGCTGACCTGCGCGGGGACGAGTGGGACGAGACGTGGAGGGTCAGGCGCCGGTGGTGGGCAGGGCCTCTGCGGCGGGATTCTCCGGCGGGCAGTACCGGTTCCAGGCGTCGGTGAACTGCGCGGGGGTAAAGCCCTTGGCCTGGTTGCCGTCGGGGAAGCGGCGGTTGCCCGAGCCGATGCCGTAGTCATCGAGCAGGATCTGCAGGCCGCGCGGGGTGAGCCCCTTGGGGCTGTGCTCGGACCACGGCGCCTCTGGGTCGGCGTTGAGGAGGTCCAGCAGGTGGGTGGTCCGTAGCGCGGGCGGATTGCCCACACTCGCGAAGACTTTCCGGATGTCGGTCAGAATACGGATCTTCAGCCCACCGTCCTGGTCCCGGCCGGACTCGTAGTCCGTCATGGCCGGACTCGTAGTCCGTCATGGCCTTGCACGCCGTACGGGCGATCATCGGCCAGCGTCCGCCCGCGAGGTCTGCGACGCTGATCAACGGCTCCCACGTGTCGGCGGCGCGGTCGTCGACCGGGAGCTTGGGCTCCAGCGCGATGGCCTCGTCGCGCACGCTGGCCAGCCATGCCGCGAGCCGTTCCCGCAGCGCCCTGACCGCCAGGTCGTCGCGGCCGTAGCGCCAGGAGGCGACCTTCTCGCTGCGGGCGCGGCGGCGCATGCGGATGACCACGGACCGGTCCATGATCGTGTCGGGCAGGTCGCCGATGCCGGCCAGGGCGGCCATGGCGAAGGTGGAGAACTTCTGCACGTCGTGGTTCGGGCCCGAGACGCGCAGGGTGGGGCGGTTGCGCTGATGTCCCGCGTTGAGCAGGCCGCGCATCTCCTCGTTCTTCTCCGCGACTTTCGC
The DNA here is from genome assembly GCF_042732005.1 of Streptomyces sp. NPDC059851. NCBI lineage: Bacteria > Bacillati > Actinomycetota > Actinomycetes > Kitasatosporales > Streptomycetaceae > Streptomyces > Streptomyces sp. NPDC059851. The sequence goes on from NZ_JBHWJJ010000067.1 coordinate 14,402, forward strand.
CGACCCGAAGATCGTGTCGACCTCGTCCACCAGCAGGGTCGGCGGGTTGTCCTCGCTGATCGAGCGGAAGATCGCCGCCGCGGACGCATTGACCGTGATCAGCGGTTCGTGGACCGCCTCGATCAGGACCTCCAGCAGCCGCGACTTCCCGCACCGCCTTGCCGGTCCGACCACCGCGAGGCGCGGGGCGTGCTGCCACACCGTCTGGAGGTGTGTGGCCGCCGCCCACAGCGTGGCGGCGGTCAGGGCCTCCTCGCTGGGCATCACTACGTACCGGCGGATCGTGGCGCGCAGCTCGTCCAGGATCGCCTCCCCCTCTGACGCGGGGGTCGACGGTGCGGGCGGGGGCACTTCCGCCTCAGCGGGGCCTTCGACGGGTGTGTCGAGTCCCCAGGCCGGTGCGTCGTGCAAGTGGGCGCCGGGCTGGCCGGGGACCGCGACCGCAGGCCAGGTCGCCTTGGCAGGTGCGGCAGGGGGCGTGGATGTCGTAGGTTCCAAGGGGCAGCTCCTTCTCGTGTGGCCGCGTGCGTGCTGGCCACTCGGGTTGACCGTGTGGTTGCGGGTGGGGATGTTGCCGGGGCCTCCGACGTTGGCGCGTCGGGGGCTCACTTGTTTGCCGTGAGCCCTTGGAGGAGCCGGGCGACGACGAACAGTACGTCCGACCCCTGGCACAGTCCAGCGCTTCTGTGTCAGCTCCGCGCAGAATGGTCTGCTACCTTCTCTCGCCCTCAAGCGGCCAGTCCCAGCAGGTTCACCAGGTCTGCGGTCACCACGCGGTACGCCTTGCCCAGCCGCAGGACCTTGCACGGGTACTCGCCCCGCTTGGCCAGCTCGTAGCCCTTGCTTCGCCCGAGACCCAGCGCACGGTTGCTGGTGTCCAGGTCAATGGCTGCCGGTAGGGCCAATATCTCCTCGCGACCCATCCCCTTCGGCCCGGTTTCAGTCGGGTTCTCGCGCACGCAGCGACTCCTCTCGTCACAGCCGTCGGCGAACGCGGTCCTCACGTCCGGCTCCGGGCCTACGAGAAACAAGTCTGTTCGAGCTAATGTGTCTCCATGACACAACGTGGATTCGATGATGAAGACGAGGACGACGTCCCAGAGTGGGTGGACCAAGTCATGGCAACCGTGGCCAAGGAGGTGCGACGACGCAGGAAGGAATTGGGCATGAGCGCCCAAGAGCTCGCCGATGCCTGTGAGGAGATCGGCCACCGGATCCCGCGCAACGTGATCGCCAACATGGAGTCAGGCCGCCGGGCCAGCCTCCCCTTGGTCGACGTCATGGTGCTGGCCGAGGCACTCCACACGAACCCGATCTGCCTGATCTACCCCGTCGGCTACGTCGAAAGGGTTCAGAAACTCCCCCTGCGGGACAGCGAGCAGACCTGGGGCGCCATGCGGTGGTTCACCGGCGCCGAACCCGGTGAGCCGCTCGCTCTCGACCGCATGCTGCGCCTTTTCCATCGGCACGAGAGCGAGCAGCAGGCCCTCAATGCCGCCGAATCCAGCGAGCAACACGAAGCCTGGAAGGCCAAATCGGCCAGCAACCCCACTCAACGCGAAGAGGCCCTCAGCGCCCAAGCCTTCTACGCAGAAAGAGCAGCGCTCGCCAAACAACGGCTGCGCAGCGTACGCGCCTCCATCCGTGAGGAGGGCGGCACACCCCCGCATCTGATGCGAACCCGGTTCATGAGCCCGTTCGACGACGGCTACGAAGAGGAAGACATTTGAAGGGTTCTACCTACCGCCGCTGCTCCTGCCGCGACCCCAAGACCGGCAAGGAACTCGGCACTTCCTGCCCCAAGCGCAACAGCAGGAACCACTGCACCTACTCCATACGCCAGGAGCTGCCACCCCGCGAGGACGGCAGTAGGCGGTCGTTCGCCCGTGGCGGCTACACCAACGCCAAGGCGGCGCAAGCCGACCTCGACCACGTGCGCGCCCTGCTCGGGCTCGCCAAGGCCGACGACCCCGAAGGCATCCAGCTGCTCGCCGAGATGCTGGCGGAGGTCAGCAGCGAGAAGCTGCCGCTGCCCGACGTGGAGGAAACGCGGCGGCGACTCAAGGCCGGCCAGGACCTCGTCGGCAGCCTGACCGTCGCCGAGTGGCTGGACCGGTGGCTGGCGGGCAAGCGCATCCGGAAGTCGGGCATCAGCCGGTACGAGACCGACATCCGCGTGCACCTGAAGCCTCACATCGGCCACCGGCGCCTCGACCGGCTGCGCGTGAGTCACCTGAGCGAGATGTTCACGGCCATCGCCGACGGTAACGCCGAGATCCTGGAGCAGAACGCCCAGCGGCGGGCAGCCGTGAAGGAGTTGGCGACGATCCCGTGGAAGGGGGCCGAGAACCGAGCTCGCCGGAAGGCACTGAAGGAGGCGATCGACGCGATGCCGGCCTTCCGTCGCGTGACCGGTCCTGCCACGCGGCAGCACGTGAAGGCCACGCTCCGCGCGTCCCTGAACGACGCGATCGGGCAGCAGATCATCACGTTCAACCCTGCGGCCCACGTCGAGATCGACCCGGTGCGCAAGCCGAAGGCGCTGGTGTGGACGGACGAGCGGGTCGCCAAGTGGGAGCAGACCGGCGAGAAGCCCTCCCCCGTGATGGTCTGGACGCCGGAACAGACGGGCGCCTTCCTCGACTTCGTCGCCGACGACTGGCTGTACGCGATGTGGCACCTGATCGCGTTCCGCGGGCTGCGGCGCGGCGAGGCGTGCGGGCAGCCCTGGTCGGAGACCAACCTCGACCGGCACTCCCTCACCGTGACAGCGCAGCTGGTGCAGGACGGCTGGGAGGTCGAGGAGTCCGAGCCGAAGACGGACAGCGGGTTCCGCGTCGTCGCGCTCGACGACGACACCGCCGGCGTCCTGGAGCGGCACCGCAAGCAGCAGGAGGCCGACCGCTTGGAGTGGGGGTCGGCCTGGGTGAACACCGGCCTCGTCTTCACCCAGGAGGACGGCTCCTGGCTCCACCCAGGGAAGGTGACGGACCTCTTCGAGCGGCTCGTCGCGGCCTCCGGCCTGCCGCCGATCCGGCTGCACGACCTCCGGCACGGGGCGGCGACGCTCATGCTGGCCGCCGACATCGACATCAAGATCGTGTCGGACACGCTCGGGCACAGCGACACCCGGATCACGCGCGACATCTACCAGAGCGTGCTCCCCCACGTCGGCAAAAGCGCCGCCGAGGCCACCGCGAAGTTGGTCCCCCTCCAGCGCAAGGCCGAGCAGGAAGCGCAGGCCAGCAAGGCCGCCAAGGACGCCAAGCGGGCCGCGAAGGCGAAGGCCAAGGGGAAGAAGAAGGGCAAGGCCAAGAAGGCCGCCAAGAAGGGCTGACGGCCCCTCCGCTCACGCATCGCTCACGCACGCAAACCTGCGGCACCCCCGCCGCATGCCCTACCATGCCCCGAGCAACAGAAAAGGCCAGGTCAGAAGGTATCTGACCTGGCCTTTCTCTGAGCCGCCTTCGGGATTCGAACCCGAGACCTACGCATTACGAGTGCGTTGCTCTGGCCAACTGAGCTAAGGCGGCACCGCCGGCAGACAAGTGTCCCCCCGGAGGGGTTCGCTCATCAGCAGCGGCGCCTAGTCTACAGGCTCGAACGGGGTGCCCCGAACCACGTGATCATCACGTGCACTTCTTTCCGTTCTTCGGGGGCTTGCCCTCCAGGAGGTAGGCGTTGAGCGCGTTGTCGATGCAGGTGCTGCCGCGGCCGTACGCGGTGTGGCCGTCGCCGTCGTACGTGAGGAGCACGCCCGAGTCGAGCTGTTCCGCCAGGGACCGGGCCCACTTGTACGGGGTGGCCGGGTCACGCAGGGTGCCGACCACCACGATCGGCGGGGCTCCCTTCGCGTTCAGCGCGCGGGCCTCGCCCGTGGCCTTGACCGGCCAGTACGTGCAGTTCAGCGAGGCCCAGGCGAGGCCGGTGCCGAAGACCGGGGACGCCTTCCGGAAGGACGGGAGGGCCGAGACGACCGCGTCGGGTCCGGAGAAGGCCGGCGGCTGGTCGAGACAGTTCACGGCGGCGTTGGCGTACATCAGGTTGGCGTACTTGCCGTCCGCCTCGCGCTCGTAGTAGCTGTCGGCGAGGCCGAGGAGGCCGGAGCCGTCGCCGGCCATCGCGCTGGCGAGGGCCTCGCGCAGCTGCGGCCACGCGCTCTCGTCGTACAGGGCGGCGATCACCCCGGTCGTGGCGAGGGACTCGCCGAGCGGGCGCTCCGGATCGCCGCTCGGCACCGGCTTGGCGTCGAGCGTCCGGAAGAACGCCTGCAGGCGTTCGGCGATCGCGTCCGGGCCGCCCTTGCCGAGCGGGCAGTCGGGCTGCTTGGCGCAGTCCTTGGCGAAGGAGCGGAAGGCCGTCTCGAAGCCCTCGGTCTGGTCCCGGTTCAGGTCGAGGGCCGAGCGGGACGGGTCCATGGCCCCGTCGAGGACCAGCCGGCCGACCCGGCCGGGGAAGAGGTCCGCGTACGTCGCCCCGAGGAAGGTGCCGTAGGAGGCGCCGACGTACGTCAGCTTCTCGTCACCCAGCACCGCACGGAGCACGTCCATGTCCCGGGCGGCGTCGACGGTGGAGACGTGCGGCAGCATCCGCCGCGAGCGCTCCTGGCAGCCGGCCGCGAACTCCTTGAACGACGCCACCAGCGCGGCCTGCTCCGCGGCGCCGTCGGGGGTCTGGTCGACCTGTGTGTACGCGTCCATGGCGGGGCCGGTCAGGCACTCGACCGGGCTGCTGCGGTGCACCCCGCGCGGGTCGAACGAGACCATGTCGTACCGGGCCCGGACCGGCTCCGGGTAGCCGATCCCCGCGTACGCCTGGAGGTAGCCGATGCCGGAGCCGCCGGGGCCACCCGGGTTGACCACGAGCGAGCCGAGCCGTTTGCCCGGCCCGGTGGCGGGGCGGCGGGCCACGGCGATCTCGACGTCCTGGCCGGAGTCGGGGCGGGAGTAGTCCAGCGGGGCCTTCATGGTGGCGCACTGGAACCCTGGGACACCGCAGTCGCGCCAAACCAGCTTCTGCTCGTAGTACGGGCGCAGGGCGGCCGGGACGGCCGTCGGCCGTGCCGCCGGCCCGGTGCCCCGGGTGGCGGACGCGGCGGCCCTGGAGCCCGCCGAACCGTCCGAGGTGCAGCCGGAGAGCAGCAGCCCGGCGGCGGCGATCACGGTTCCGGTGGTGCGCAGCAGGCGACTGGTGTCCATCCCCGGAGCCTACGTCGTACCGGGAGCATCGGCCGGGCGGTCGTGGGACGCCTCGGGGGCGGGCGGCCGTGTGGCGCTCGGCGTGGGCGGCCGGCCCCGCCCGAGCCGCGCATCCCGGTGGTCGCCCCGTCCGCGGTGCGCGCCCGTCCCCGCCGGGTCGCCCGTACGGGTGAACGGTCAACCGGTGTGTCAGCCGGCGCGGAGGGCCATCGTCATCGCCTCGACCGCGAGGAGCGGGGCCACGTTGCGGTCGAGGGCTTCGCGGCAGGCGGTGATCGCCTCGATCCGGCGCAGGGTGCGCTCGGGGCCTCCGGCGCGGGCGACACGGTCGAGGTCCACGCGCAGGTCCTCGTTCGCGATGGCCAGCGGGGAGCCGAGCTGGAGGGCCAGGACGTCGCGGTAGAAGCCGGTGAGGTCGGTCAGCGCCACGTCGAGGCTGTCGCGCTGGGTGCGGGTGCGGCGGCGCTTCTGCCGGTCCTCCAGCTCCTTCATCACGCCGGCCGTGCCGCGCGGCAGCCGGCCGCCGGCACCGGCCCCGGCGCCGAGCGCGGCCCGCAGCTCCTCGGTCTCCTTGACGTCGACCTCCTCCGCGAGCAGCTTGGCGTCCTCGGCGGCGGCATCGACGAGCTCCTGGGCGGCTTTGAGGCAGCCGCCCACGTCGTCGACCCGGAGCGGAAGCTTCAGCACGGTGGCCCGACGGGCGCGGGCGCCCTCGTCCTGGGCGAGGCGGCGGGCCCGGTCGATGTGCCCCTGCGTGGCGCGCGCGGCGAACGCGGCGACGGCCGGGTCGACGCCGTCGCGCCGGACCAGCAGGTCGGCGACGGCGGTCACCGACGGGGTGCGCAGGGTCAGCAGCCGGCAGCGGGAGCGGATGGTGGGCAGCACGTCTTCCATCGAGGGTGCGCACAGCAGCCACACGGTGCGCGGGGCGGGCTCCTCCACGGCCTTGAGGAGCACGTTGGCCGCACCCTCGGTCAGCCGGTCGGAGTCCTCCAGGACGATGACCTGCCAGCGGCCCACGGCCGGGGACAGCTGCGCCCGTCGGACCAGGTCGCGGGTCTCCTTGACGCCGATGGACAGCAGGTCCGTACGGACGAGCTCCACATCGGCGTGCGTGCCGACCAGGGTGGTGTGGCAGCCGTCGCAGAACCCGCAGCCCGGCTCGCCGCCGAGGGCGCGGTCGGGGCTGGTGCACTGCAGGGCCGCCGCGAAGGCGCGGGCGGCGGTGGCCCGCCCGGATCCGGGCGGGCCGGTGAACAGCCACGCATGGGTCATCTTCGACGCGGCGGGCGGCTCCTGCCCCGCCTCGACGGCGGTGACCAGGGCGTCGGCGTCACGGGCTGCGGCGGCCAGCTGTGCCTGCACCCGCTCCTGGCCCACCAGGTCGTCCCACACGGGCATCCCGCCCACCGCCTTTCACATGCCGTTCTGCTCGTACGGCGTACCTACCGCGTACCAGTGTGGGGCCTACCGCCGACAGTCCCCGTCGGCGGCGGCATCCCGTCAGCGGCGGCGGCGCGGGCTTCCCCCGCCGTACTCGCCGTACTCGCCGTCCTCGTCGTCCCGGTGGGGGCCGAGCAGTTCGTCCGCCAGGGTCGGCAGGTCGTCCAGCGGGGTCTCCTCGGCCCAGGAGGGGCGCGGCCGGCCCTGGCGGCCCTCGTCGTCGAGGACGGGGAGCTCGCGGGTCACCTCGTCGCCGGAGTCCCGGAAGATGCCCGGCGGCACCCGGTCGGCCGGGTCCTCCTCGGGGCGGCGGGCCGTCGGCCGCACGGCTGAGTACGCCTGCGGCCCCGGGTTGGACGCGGGCGCCCGGTCATCCTGTCCGCCCTGTCCGCCCGTGCGGGGGTCGGTGCCGCCCGTACGGGACGTACGGGACGTACGGTCCGCACCGGACGCGCCCGACGGGCGTACGGGCGGCAGTACGGCCGTCTCGTCCGCGGCCCCGGACGCGTCGACGGCGGGCAGCACGGAGGTTTCCGCCGCCGGGTCGACCTTCGGCACCGGCACCGTCTGCGTCACGTCGTCCGGCCGGACGACCCGCTTGTCCACCGGGGTCCTGGCCGGCGGGGCCTCGACCACGGGCGTCTCGACCTTCGGCGTCTCGACCATCGGCGTCTCGACCGTCACCGCGTCGTCCGGGTGCGGCTCCTTGCTCATGGACACCTTGGGGCCGGGCGCGGCCTGGGCCTGACGGGCCCGGGCGGCTGCGGCCGCGGCGGCCGCTGCCGCCTGGGCCTCCGCCTGCCGGCGCGCCTCCTCCGCCTTCAGCAGGGCCTCCTCGGCCCGCCGCTGCTTCTCCCGGCGCCGCTCCTCGGCCTCGGCCCGCAGCCGGGCCTCCTCCTCCGCCTGCCGGCGCAGCCGCTCCTCCTCCGCCGCGCGGGCCTTCTCCTCGGCCTCCGCGCGCCGCCGCTCGGCCTCGGCCCGGGCACGGGCCTCCTCTTCGGCGCGCAGTCGCTCTTCCTCCGCCCGGCGGGCGGCCTCCTCCTCGGCGATCCGGCGGGCCTCGGCTGCCTCGGCCTCGGCCTTGCGGCGGGCCTCCTCGGCCTCCCGGGCCTTGCGGGCCTCCTCCTCGGCGCGCAGGCGCTCCTCCTCCGCCTTGCGCGCCGCCTCCTCCTCGGCCTTGCGGCGGGCTTCCTCCTCGGCCCGCCGCCGGGCCTCGGCCCGGGCGGCCCGCTCGGCCTCGGACAGCGGGAGCATCCGGTCCAGTCGGTGCCGGACGACCGTGGTCACCGCCTCCGGGTCCTGCCCGGCGTCGACCACCAGGTAGCGCCCCGGATCGGCGGCGGCCAAGGTCAGGAAGCCTGAGCGGACCCGCTGGTGGAACTCCGCGGGCTCCGATTCCAGCCGGTCCGGCGCCTCCGTGAACCGTTCCCGCGCCGTCTCCGGCGACACGTCGAGCAGCACGGTCAGGTTCGGTACGAGCCCGTCGGTCGCCCAGCGCGAGATGCGGGCGATCTCGGTCGGCGACAGGTCGCGGCCGGCGCCCTGGTAGGCGACCGAGGAGTCGATGTAGCGGTCGGAGATGACGACAGCGCCGCGCTCCAGGGCGGGGCGGACCACCGAGTCCACGTGCTCGGCCCGGTCGGCTGCGTACAGCAGGGCCTCGGCCCGGTTGGACAGCCCGGCCGAAGAGACGTCGAGGAGGATCGCGCGCAGCCGCTTGCCGATCGGGGTGGCGCCCGGCTCGCGCGTCACGACGACCTCGTGGCCCTTGCCGCGGATCCAGTCGGCCAGGGCCTGGACCTGGGTGGACTTGCCGGCGCCGTCGCCGCCCTCCAGGGCGATGAAGAAGCCGGTGCCGTACGGCGCCTGGTCGGGCTCCCCGCCGCGCAGCGCCTCGCGCAGGTCGCGGCTCAGCGGTACGCCGGCGCGGTCGTCGCCCTTGGCGAGCACCACGACGGCGGCCGGCAGCAGCAGCGCGCCGACGATCACCAGGGTGAACGCGGCGCCGCCGTACGCGAGCACGAGGCCGGCGAAGGCCAGGCGGTGCGGGCCGATCCCCGCGGCCACGACGGGGCCGAGGACCGCGCCGAGGGCCACCGCCACCCGTGCGACGGCCTGCAGGTGCTCGGTGACCCGGGCCCGACGGAACTCCTCGGTCTCCTGGTCGAGCAGGGTGTGCCCGGTGTTGGCGGCCACACCCGCCGCGAGGCCCGCGAGCAGCGACAGGAACACCACGGTCGCCAGGTCAGTGACCAGGCCGGTGAGCAGCAGCGCGGTACCGGTCACGGCGATGGCGAGGGCCAGCAGCCGGCGCCGGGACAGCATGGGCAGTACCTTGCCGGCCTGGGTGGCACGGATGCCGGCCCCGGTCCCGCCGAGCAGGGCCAGGACGAGCAGGGCGAAGGTGGCCGGGCCGCCGCCCAGGTCGAAGGCGTGCAGCACGGCCACGGCGGCGGCGCAGGCCACCGCCCCGGCGACGGCGGCGCAGGCCAGGACCAGCAGCGGGACCGCCCCCGTACGGCCCTTGTCGGGCCGGTCCCCCGCCTTGGGGGCCCGCAGGCCCTCCAGCGGGGACCGCGGGCGCGGCGTCTTCTCGGCGGGCAGGACCAGCGGCAGCAGCAGCGACAGCGACGCGGCGAACAGGCCGGCGGCCACGTACGAGCCGAGGGCGGCCTGGTTCGCGGCGAACCAGTCCACGCCGAGGCCGAGGGCCTTGCCGACGAGGGTTGCGGCGAGCAGCGCGCCCGCGGCGGCGGGCATCGCGGCGAACGTCGTGCGCAGCGTCAGCCGGCGCAGGGCGTCGAGGTGGTCGGGCAGCGGCCGTACGGTCGCCCCCTCCGGCGGCGGCGCGGGCAGCAGGGAGGGAGCCGCACTGTCCTTGGCCAGCGTCCACAGCCGCTCGGCGGCGCCGGCGACGAAGACGGTGGCCAGCAGCGCGGTCAGCGCGTGCGCCGGGATCCAGTCGAGCCAGAGCGGGGCGACGACGAACAGGCCGAGCCGCAGCCCGTCGGCCGCGGCCATCGTCCAGCGGCGGTCGAGCCTGCCGCCGGGCGCGGTGAGCTTGGTGAGCGGGCCGAGCAGGACCGCGCCGAAGAGCAGGGTGGCGATGATCCGGACCCCGAAGACGGCGGCGACGGCCAGGGCCCAGCCCCGGTAGCCCGTGCCGAAGGTGCCCTGGGAGACGGCCGCCTGGAAGGCGAGCACCACCAGGACCAGCAGGGCCAGGGCATCGCCGATGCCGCTGACGAGCTGGGCGCTCCACAGGCGGCGCAACCTGGGGGTGCGCAGCAGGGCGCGCAGGGCCCGCTCGCGGGAATCCGCGGCGAGGGCTTCGTCGTAGGAGGGGCTCGGGGGGGCGGTCACGCCAGTCGGCTGCTCGGCTCGCGTCATCCGCCCAGCCTATCCGCTGCGCTCGGCGGGTGCGGAGGGCTGTGGACAACCCCGGGGCGGGGCCCCGGGGTGGCCGCACGCCCCCGCGGCCGGGGCCGCCGTCGTCGGCCGGGTGCCGGCCGGCTTGGGTTGCTCGCGCAGTTCCCCGCGCCCCTCCCGGGGCGCTCACGCCGCCGGACCCGTGCCGGCCGGTTCGGGGTTGCCCGCGCGGTTCCCCGCGCCCCTCACGGGGGCACCCCGCACCGGCTCCGGGCCGGTGCGGTGCGGTGCCCGTGGCGGTCAGGCCTCCGGCGGGGTGGCCGCCGTCTTCTTGGCGGCGGTCTTCTTCGCCGTCGTCGTCTTGGCCGTCGTCGTCTTCTTCGCCGCCGTCTTCTTCGCGGCGGCCGTCTTCGTGGCCGTCGCCTTCTTTGCCGGGGCCTTCTTCGCGGCGGCCTTCTTCGCCGTCTTCTTGGCCGGGCCCTTCGCCCGCTTCTCCGCGAGCAGCTCGTAGCCCCGCTCCGGCGTGATCGTCTCGACGTCGTCGTCCCGCCGCAGCGTCGCGTTCGTCTCGCCGTCCGTCACGTACGGGCCGAACCGGCCGTCCTTCACGACCACCGGGCGCTCGCTCACCGGGTCCGTGCCGAGCTCCTTCAGCGGCGGCTTGGCCGCCGCGCGGCCCCGCTGCTTGGGCTGGGCGTAGATCGCCAGCGCCTCGTCCAGCGTGATCGTGAAGATCTGGTTCTCGGTCTCCAGGGAGCGGCTGTCCGTGCCCTTCTTCAGGTACGGGCCGTAGCGGCCGTTCTGCGCCGTGATCTCCACGCCCTCGGCGTCGGTGCCCACGACCCGCGGCAGCGACATCAGCTTGAGCGCGTCGTCGAGGGTCACCGTGTCCAGCGACATCGACTTGAACAGCGACGCCGTGCGCGCCTTCACCGCGTTCTTGCCGGTCTTCGGCGTGCCCTCGGGCAGGATCTCCGTCACGTACGGCCCGTAGCGGCCGTCCTTGGCGACGATCTCGTTCCCGCTGACCGGGTCCTTGCCGAGCTGGAACTCGCCGCTCGGCTTGGCGAAGAGCTCCTCCGCGTACGCGACCGTCAGCTCGTCCGGAGCCAGGTCGTCCGGCACGTCCGCCCGCTGGTGGCCCTCGGCGTCCTTCTCGCCGCGCTCCACGTAGGGCCCGTACCGGCCCACGCGCAGCACGATGCCCTCGCCGACGGGGAAGGAGGAGATCTCCCGGGCGTCGATCGCGCCCAGGTCAGTGACCAGCTCCTTGAGGCCGCCGAGGTGGTCGCCGTCGACGGGCCCGGGCTGCGCGGCATCGCCCTCCGCACCGAAGTAGAACCGCTTCAGCCACGGCACGGCCTGGGCCTCGCCGCGCGCGATGCGGTCGAGGTCGTCCTCCATCTTCGCCGTGAAGTCGTAGTCGACGAGCCGGCCGAAGTGCTTCTCCAGAAGGTTGACCACCGCGAACGACAGGAAGGACGGCACGAGGGCCGTGCCCTTCTTGAAGACGTAGCCGCGGTCCAGGATCGTGCCGATGATCGACGCGTACGTGGACGGGCGGCCGATCTCCCGCTCCTCCAGCTCCTTGACCAGGGAAGCCTCGGTGTAGCGGGCCGGCGGCTTGGTCGCGTGGCCGTCCGCCGTGATCTCGTCGGCGGCCAGCGCGTCGCCCTCCGCGACCTGCGGGAGGCGCCGCTCGCGGTCGTCGAGCTCGGCGTTCGGGTCGTCCGCGCCCTCGACGTACGCCTTCATGAAGCCGTGGAAGGTGATCGTCTTGCCGGAGGCGGTGAACTCGGCGTCCCGACCGTCGGCGGCAACGCCACCGATCTTGACGGTGACCGAGTTGCCGGTGGCGTCCTTCATCTGGGAGGCGACGGTCCGCTTCCAGATCAGCTCGTACAGGCGGAACTGGTCGCCGGTCAGGCCGGTCTCGGCGGGCGTGCGGAAACGATCACCCGAAGGACGAATCGCCTCGTGCGCCTCCTGGGCGTTCTTGACCTTGCCGGCGTAGACGCGGGCCTTCTCCGGCAGGTAGTCGGCCCCGTAGAGCTGCGTGACCTGCGCCCGGGCGGCGGCGACGGCCGTGTCCGACAGCGTCGTGGAGTCCGTACGCATGTAGGTGATGAAGCCGTTCTCGTACAGCTTCTGCGCCACCTGCATGCACGCCTTGGCACCCAGGCCCAGCTTGCGCGAGGCCTCCTGCTGCAGCGTCGTCGTACGGAAGGGGGCGTACGGGGAGCGGCGGTACGGCTTGGACTCGACCGAGCGGACGGCGAACGAGCTGTCCGCGAGCGCGGCGGCCAGGGCCCGCGCGTTCGCCTCGTCGAGGTGCAGCACGTCGTTCTTCAGCTGCCCGTTCGCGCCGAAGTCGCGGCCCTGCGCGATGCGCCTGCCGTCGACCGTGTTCAGGCGCGCGACGAGCGTCGAGGGGTCGGAGGGGTCGCCGGCCCGGCCGGTGGCGAAGGTGCCGGTCAGGTCCCAGTACTCGGCGGAGCGGAAGGCGATGCGCTCGCGCTCGCGCTCGACGACGAGGCGGGTGGCGACGGACTGGACGCGGCCCGCCGACAGCTTCGGCATGACCTTCTTCCACAGGACCGGCGAGACCTCGTAGCCGTAGAGGCGGTCGAGGATGCGGCGGGTCTCCTGGGCGTCGACCATGCGCTGGTTCAGCTCGCGCGGATTGGCGACGGCCTCGCGGATCGCGTCCTTGGTGATCTCGTGGAAGACCATCCGGTGGACGGGGACCTTGGGCTTGAGGACTTCCTGGAGGTGCCACGCGATGGCTTCGCCCTCGCGGTCCTCATCGGTGGCGAGGAAGAGCTCGTCGGACTCGGCCAGCAGCTCCTTGAGCTTCTTGACCTGCGCCTTCTTGTCCGCGTTGACGACGTAGATCGGCTGGAAGTCGTGCTCGACGTCCACGCCGAGGCGGCGGACCTCGCCCGTGTACTTGTCGGGGACCTCGGCGGCGCCGTTCGGGAGGTCGCGGATGTGCCCGACGCTCGCCTCGACGACGTATCCCGGGCCGAGGTAGCCCTTGATCGTCTTCGCCTTGGCAGGGGACTCGACGATGACGAGTCGGCGGCCGCCCTGTGCGGTCTCGCTAGTCGGGGACAACTTGGCTCTTCTCTCCGGTCGGCACTCGGTCGCAGTACGGCGACGCTGCGGAGTGTGACGGTACAACCCGCCCCCGTGTCAAACGGCACAAGCCCGCAACGGCCACTCGAACGGTAACCCGACAAGTGCCATTCATGCCGCCCGGATACCCCGCCGGACCCGTCCCGATCACTGGCCCGAGTGGCCAGGGGGCCGTCTGGCCGCGCGCCCACACCCCGCCTGACGTCCGGTTTCCTCCGTCGGCCCGCCCCGGCGCGAATCGGCCGGCATTCGCCGGGGCGACCGGGCCGGAATCCCGGCGGCGCCGAGCGGCTGCCGGCACCGGGACCGTGCGGATCCCGAGCCGGTGGCGGTGGACCCCGAGCCGGGCGGGCGCGGCTTCAGAGCCGAGTGAGGCACCACACGCCGAGGGCCACCGCCGTCGCGCCGCCGAGCAGGGCCAGCGGCACGGCCACAGCGGGGCGCACGCCCTCGGCCACCGGCGCGCCGCCGCGGGCACGCGCCCCCGTCCAGACCAGCAGAGCCGTCCCGAACAGCAGGAACACGGCTGCCGCGAAGATCGCCGGACCGCGTTCCATGCCGTTCCCCCTCGTCACCGGGCCGTGGGCCGAACCGCTCGCGGGCTCCCCCGGAATCCCCCCGGTATCCCGGGGTCCCCCTGGCCGACCTGTACGCGGGAGCCTGCCAGCCGCGGGCGAACGGCGGGCGAACCGCGGGTTACATCACAGATGCGGCGGGGCCGGCACCCGGACCCGGACCGAAGCGGACCGAACCGAACCGGACCGGGCGGACCCGGCCCCCGGCCCCGGCCCCGGTCACGGGGCCCGGGCCAGACCGGGCGGCCCCGGTCACGGGTCAGCGGTCGGCAACCGGCTCCAGGAAGCCCTGCTCGACCAGCATCCGGATCGCCTCGGGCGTCCGGTCCCGGAGCACGACCGGGTCCTCGTGCACCAGCTGCGCGATCGCGTCCAGGATGCGGCCCGCGCTGAGCGAGCCGTCGCACACGCCGGCGAAGCCCGCCCCGACCGTGTCCACCGTCGTGGCGCGCCGCATGCCGCGGTTCTGCCGGAGGACGACGTGCTCCGGGTCCTCCGCCCCCGGCGGGCCGACCTGCTCCTGGACGACCTCCTCGACCAGGACGAAGCGGCCGTTCAGCAGGGCCGCGTCATCGTGCTGGCGCAGGTAGTCCTGGCGGGCGAAGTGGGCGAGGACGGCGTCGCCGAGCGGCTGCTCCACCGTGTGCGGCCACTCCTCGATCACGATCGACGGCTCCGCCGCATCGCTGCGGCGCAGGGTGATCCAGCCGAAACCGACCGCCTTGGTCTTGCGGGCCTCGAACTCGTCGAGCCAGTCCTCGTACCGCTGCGCGTACTCGGCGGGTTCGGTGCGGTGATCGCCCGCGTCGCGCAGCCACAGCTCCGCGTACTGCGTGACGTCCTGCACGTCGCGCTGCACGATCCACGCGTCGCAGCCGCGCGGCACCCAGGAGCGGAGCCGGTCGCGCCAGTCCTCGCCCTCCACGTGCTGCCAGTTGCCGAGGAACTGGGCGTACCCGCCCGGGTTGAGGTGGGCACCCGCCTGCTGGACCAGGGTCCGGCACAGGTCGTCCCCGCCCATGCCGCCGTCCCGGTACGTCAGCCGCGCGGCGGGGGAGATCACGAACGGCGGGTTGGAAACGATCAGGTCGTACGTCGCCCCCCCGACCGGTTCGAACAGCGATCCGAGGAGCAGCTCGGCCTCCGGGGCACCGGACAGCGCCAGCGTCAGCCGGGTGATGTCGAGGGCCCGCGGGTTGACGTCGGTGGCGGTGACCCGGGTGGCGTGCCGTGCGGCGTGCAGGGCCTGGATGCCGGAGCCGGTGCCGAGGTCGAGGGCGCTGCCGACGGGGGTGCGCACGGTGATGCCGGCCAGCGCGGTGGAGGCGCCGCCGACGCCGAGGACGACGCCCTCTTCGCGGCTGCCGATGCCGCCCGCCCCGCCCACGGCGCAGCCGAGGTCGGAGACGATGAACCAGTCCTCGCCGTCCGGGCCCCCGTACGGTCGGACGTCGACGGTGGCGTGCACCTCATCGCCCTCCTGGCGCAGCCAGCCGTCGGCCAGCGCGTCATCGACGGGCAGCGCCTCCGCCACGTGCACGTACGGCTCCGGCTGCTGCAACAGGAACAGCCGGACCAGGCTCGCGAGCGGGCCGGTGCCCCGGCTTCGGGTGGCGCGCAGGGCCGGGACCGTCTCGCTGCGGGCCAGCGCGGCGTAGGCGGGAGCGCCGAGCAGCTCCAGCACGCCGTCGGCGGTGAAGCCGGCGGAGAGCAGGGCGGCGCGGAGCGCGGCGGCACGGTCGGGCGTGGGGAGGCTGGTGGTACTCACCCGTCCATTGTGTCGGCTGACACGGTGCATCCGTGCGTCGTGCCGTCCACGGCGCGGCCGCCGGGGCTCACTTGGCGGGCGTCATGACACCTTGCAGCCCTTCTGGTTGGCGATCGCCTGGTTCAGGTCGCCCGACGTGAGCTTCGCGTAGGCCTCCTTGCTGCCCTTGTTGGCCTCCGCGATGGCCCCCGACAGCTGGCTGAGCCCGTCGGCGAACTTGGTCTGGTCCTTGGGGTCGAGCGCGTCGATCTTCGTCTTCAGGTCCGCATAGGCCTTGGACGCGGCCTCGAACCCCTGGACCGCGGCGGCCTGGGTCGCCTGGCCGTCCTTGGTCGGCGGGGTCCCCGCCGAGGACACCGCGGCGCTCATCGCCTTGTACGCGTCGGACTGGACCTGGAAGGCCGCCGAGTCGGTCTTCTGGACCTCGTCCGGCTTGCTCGTCGTACCGGACACGCGCTTCATGTCGGCGTTGGCCGTCTCGATCTTCTTCAGCTCGGGCTGCCACTTGTCGCAGACCTTCTTGGCCCACGCGTTGGCCTTCTCGCTGCCGTCGTCACCGCCGCAACCGGACAGCACGAGCACCAGTACCGCACCGCCGGACACCGCGGACGCAAACTTCTTGTTCACCGGATTGGTCCCTTCCAAGGCTCTCGGCCCGGAAGATACACGGCCCCCATCCGGCCACGCAGAACGGCGGGCGGACGGCGCGTCAGTCCGCGCCGCCCGCCCGCCGTCCGGACGCAACTTCGAATCCTGGCGGAAACCCGCCCCGTCAGGAGACGACTGCGGGGTCAGCCGGCTTCTGCGCCACCCGCTCGGTCCCCGTGCCGTCGCCGCCGTCGCCGACCGCGATGCCGCGCCGCTTGGAGACGTACACCGCGGCGACGATGACGGTGAGGGAGACGACCGCGACGACCGCGCGGACGGCCGGGCTGGTGTCGGCGCCGTAGCTGAACTGCACGACGGCCGGGGCGATCAGCAGCGCCACCAGGTTCATCACCTTGAGGAGCGGGTTGATCGCGGGGCCGGCGGTGTCCTTGAACGGGTCGCCGACCGTGTCGCCGATGACGGTCGCGGCGTGGGCCTCGCTGCCCTTGCCCCCGTGGTGGCCGTCCTCGACGAGCTTCTTGGCGTTGTCCCACGCGCCACCGGAGTTGGCGAGGAAGACGGCCATCAGCGTGCCGCAGCCGATCGCGCCCGCGAGGTACGCGCCGAGCGCACCGACGCCGAGGACGAAGCCGACCGCGATGGGCGCCATGACGGCGAGCAGGCCGGGCGTGGCGAGCTCGCGCAGCGCGTCCTTGGTGCAGATGTCCACGACGCGGCCGTACTCGGGCTTCTCCGTGTAGTCCATGATTCCGGGACGCTCGCGGAACTGGCGGCGCACCTCGTAGACCACCGCACCCGCGGAGCGGGACACCGCGTTGATGGCGAGGCCGGAGAACAGGAACACCACCGCCGCGCCCAGGACCAGCCCGACGAGGTTGTTGGGCTGGGCGATGTCGAGGCTGAGGTTCATCTCCCCGGCGGTGGCCCCGACCTCCTTGACCGCGGTGGAGATGGCGTCGTTGTACGAGCCGAACAGTGCGGCGGCGGCGAGCACGGCCGTGGCGATGGCGATGCCCTTGGTGATGGCCTTGGTGGTGTTGCCGACGGCGTCGAGGTCGGTCAGGACCTGCGCGCCGGCGCCCTCGACGTCGCCGGACATCTCGGCGATGCCCTGGGCGTTGTCGGAGACGGGCCCGAAGGTGTCCATGGCGACGATCACGCCGACGGTGGTGAGCAGGCCGGTGCCGGCCAGGGCCACCGCGAAGAGGGCGAGCATGATCGAGGTGCCGCCGAGCAGGAAGGCCCCGTAGACGCCGAGGCCGATGAGCAGCGCCGTGTAGACGGCGGACTCCAGGCCGACGGAGATCCCGGCGAGGACGACGGTGGCGGGGCCGGTCAGCGCGGACTTGCCGATGTCCCGGACGGGACGCCGGTTGGTCTCGGTGAAGTAGCCCGTGAGCTGCTGGATCAGGGCGGCGAGCACGATGCCGATCGCGACGGCGACGAGGGCGAGGACCCGCGGGTCACCGGAGTGCTCCGTGATCGCCGTGTTTTCGACGCCGACGAGCTCCTGGTAGGTGGCCGGCAGGTAGGCGTAGACGGCGATGGCGACGAGCACCAGGGAGATCACGGCGGAGATGAAGAAGCCGCGGTTGATGGCGGCCATGCCGCTGCGGTCGGAACGGCGCGGGGAGACCGCGAAGATGCCGATCATCGCGGTGATGACGCCGATGGCGGGGACGATGAGGGGGAAGGCCAGGCCGAGGTCACCGAAGGCGGCCTTGCCGAGGATGAGGGCGGCCACGAGGGTGACGGCGTACGACTCGAAGAGGTCGGCCGCCATGCCCGCGCAGTCGCCGACGTTGTCGCCCACGTTGTCGGCGATGGTCGCGGCATTGCGCGGGTCGTCCTCCGGAATGCCCTGCTCGACCTTGCCGACCAGGTCGGCGCCGACGTCGGCGGCCTTGGTGAAGATGCCGCCGCCGACGCGCATGAACATCGCGATCAGGGCAGCGCCGAGGCCGAAGCCCTCCAGGACCTTGGGGGCGTCGGCCGCGTAGACCAGGACGACGCAGGAGGCGCCGAGGAGGCCGAGGCCGACGGTGAACATGCCGACGACCCCGCCGGTGCGGAACGCGATCCGCATCGCCTTGTGGGAGACGTCGGTGAGGTCCTTGGCGGGCTCCCCGTCGGCGGGGGTGGCCTCGCGGGCGGCGGCGGCGACGCGGACGTTGGCGCGCACGGCGAGGCGCATGCCGATGTAGCCGGTGGTCGCCGAGAAGAGTGCGCCGACGAGGAAGAAGGCGGAGCGGCCCGCCCGCTGCGCCCAGTCGTCGGCGGGCAGCAGGAACAGCAGGAAGAACACGACGACGGCGAAGATGCCGAGGGTACGGAGCTGCCGGCCCAGGTAGGCGTTCGCGCCTTCCTGCACGGCGGCGGCGATCTTCTTCATCTTGTCGGTTCCCTCGTCGGCGGAGAGGACCTGGCGGACCAGGATCTGCGCCACGACGAGTGCGGCAATTGCCACGGCCGCGATCACCATCACGATGAGCCGATTGTCATCGGTGAGTACCGCGGCGGCCAGATCGGCTGTGCCGTCCAGCGCTTCAGGGGTGAAGAGCCCCGTCATTCGTCCTCCTTGACGTGATGAGCTCAAGATGTGGACGGATTGTAGGGAGCCGGTCCCGAGCAAAACAGTGCGCGGGAAACGGAATTGGCCTGCTCTCGCCCCCCACCAATAGATCGCGCCACTTCATTACCCCCGAAAGAAGTAATGGGGCAAAGGCATTGACACATGGTCATCGATCTAGGAATTGCGTGCGGGCATGAAAAAGGCCCTGCTCAGCAGGGCCTTCAATAAGATCGAATAATACGTCGGGGCGCCGGGGCTAAGGGAGTTCGGAGCCGGCCGAAACGGGCCAGCTCATCCGGATGGTCCCGCCCCGCTCACTGGTCGTCACCTCGACGTCGTCGACGAGCCCGCTGATCACCGCGAGCCCCATCTCGTCCTCGGTGTCCGCATCCGGGTCCAGGGCGGCGTCGAGCCCGGGCACGGTGTCGCCCGACCCCCCGCCCGGCCCGGGGACCTCGTCACCGACCTCGATGGAGAACGACTTCTCCTCCTCGGTCAGGACGACCCGTACGGGCGCGGTGAGCCCGTTGCTGAGGTGCAGGCCGACGGCGCGCGAGCAGGCCTCGCCCACGGCGAGGCGGACCTCGTCGAGCGCGGCCTCCTCCACGCCGGCCCGCCGCGCCACGGCGGCCGCGACCAGGCGGGCCGTCCGGACGTGCTCGGGCTGGGCGCTGAAACGCAGTTCAACGGTGGCCATCGCGTCCCCCTCGGACTACGGGCGTGCCTTACAGGGGCCCGGACCGCCCACGGCCCGCGCCCCCGTCCTCTTCGGCTCCCTCCCCGGGCGCCGTCGCGCGGCGCACCGGGGCGGACTTCGTCAGTCGGTGGCGGCGACGGCGTCCTCCACCGTCGTGTGGATCGGGAACACCTTCGTCAGGCCGGTGATACGGAAAATCTTCAGGATGCGCTCCTGGTTGCACACCAGGCGCAGCGAGCCCTCGTGCGCACGGACGCGCTTGAGGCCTCCCACGAGCACACCGAGGCCGGTGGAATCGAGGAAGTCCACCCGCTCCATGTCGACAACCAGGTGGTAGCTGCCGTCGTTCACCAACTCGACCAACTGCTCGCGCAGCTTGGGCGCGGTATACACATCAATCTCGCCACCGACCTCCACGACCGTGCGGTCGCCGACAGTGCGAGTCGACAGGGACAGGTCCACGGATCCTCCAGCACCTTGCTATCGAGCGGCGCCCCCCAGGGGCCTCCCCACCCGAGAGCGGGGGAGGGATTGGCTGCCGCGATGGCATTCAATCACTTACCGGCAGGCGCGCACGACGCCTTCGGACCATTGTCCCGCACGCCGGTGACACACTCAGTTCCAATGGCCAATACTCACCGCCCCGGACGTCCCACGGCACCCGAGGACCCGCGACCCGCTCCCGACACGGTTCTGGACCGTCTGTCACGGGGGTCTTTTCGAGCTGCGCGCATCACCCATACGGAGCACTTGCCCCGTCGGGAGGGCCGTCATGCCGTGTGGCCCGACCGCATCCGAACGGATGTCGTGGCCGCGATCCGGACCGCGGGGATCGAACACCCGTGGGAACACCAGGCCACGGCCGCCGAGCACGCCCTGGACGGCGAATCCGTGGTCGTCGCCACCGGGACCGCGTCCGGCAAGTCGCTGGCCTACCTCGCCCCCGTGCTCTCCGCCCTCGCCGACGGCGCCGAAGCCCCCAACGGGAGGGGCGCGACCGCCCTCTACCTGGCCCCCACCAAGGCGCTGGCGGCCGACCAGCGGCGGGCCGTACGGGAGCTCGCCGCGCCGCTGGGCCACGCCGTCCGGCCCGCCGTCTACGACGGGGACACGCCGGTCGAGGAACGCGAGTGGGTCCGCCAGTACGCGAACTACGTCCTGACCAACCCCGACATGCTGCACCGGGCGATCCTGCCCGGGCACCCCCGCTGGTCCTCCTTCCTGCGCGCCCTGCGCTACGTCGTCGTCGACGAGTGCCACACCTACCGGGGCGTCTTCGGCTCCCACGTGGCACAGGTGCTGCGGCGGCTGCGGCGGCTGTGCGCCCGCTACGGCTCCGAGCCCGTCTTCCTGCTCGCCTCCGCCACCGCGAGCGACCCGGCGACCGCCGCGTCGCGGCTGACCGGCGTCCCGGTCACCGAGGTCGCCGACGACGCCTCCCCGCGCGGGGAGCTGGTCTTCGCCCTCTGGGAGCCGCCGCTCACCGACCTGCGGGGCGAGAAGGGCGCACCGGTGCGCCGCACCGCCACGGCGGAGACCGCCGACCTGCTGACCGACCTGGTCGTCCAGGGGGTCCGTACGGTGGCCTTCGTCCGCTCCCGGCGCGGGGCGGAACTGATCTCGGTGATCGCCCAGGAGCGGCTCGCCGAGGTGGACCGGTCCCTGCCCCGCCGGGTCGCGGCCTACCGGGGCGGCTACCTGCCGGAGGAGCGCCGCGCCCTGGAGCGGGCCCTGCACTCCGGCGAGCTGCTGGGCCTGGCCGCCACCACCGCCCTGGAGCTGGGCGTGGACGTCGCCGGCCTGGACGCCGTCCTGATCACCGGATATCCGGGCACCCGGGCCTCGCTGTGGCAGCAGGCGGGCCGGGCCGGGCGCGCCGGGCAGGGGGCCCTGGCCGTGCTGATCGCCCGCGACGACCCGCTGGACACCTACCTCGTCCACCATCCGGAGGCCCTCTTCCGCCGACCGGTGGAGGCCACGGTCCTGGACCCGGACAACCCGTACGTCCTGGCCCCGCACCTGTGCGCGGCCGCCGCCGAGTCCCCGCTGACCGAGGGCGACCTCGCCCTCTTCGGCCCGGCGGCCCCCGACCTGATGCCGCAGCTGGAGGCGGCGAGGCTGCTGCGCCGCCGGGCCACGACCTGGCACTGGACCCGCCGGGAGCGGGCGACGGACCTGACCGACATCCGGGGCGGCGGCGGCCGCCCGGTCCAGATCGTCGAGGCCGCCACCGGGCGCCTGCTGGGCACGGTCGACGAGTCCGCGGCGCACACCGCCGTCCACGACGGGGCCGTCCACCTCCACCAGGGCCGCACCTACCTGGTGCAGCGGCTGGACCTGGAGGATTCGGTCGCCCTGGTCGAGGAGGCCGACCCGCCGTTCTCGACCACCGCCCGCGACACCACCTCCATCTCCGTCCTGGAGACCGAGACCGAGATCCCGTGGGGGGACGCCCGGCTCTGCTACGGCTCGGTGGAGGTCACCAACCAGGTGGTCTCCTACCTCCGCCGCAAGCTGATCACCGGCGAGGTGCTCGGCGAGGCCAAGCTGGACCTGCCGCCGCGCACCCTGCGCACCCGGGCCGTGTGGTGGACCGTGACCGAGGACCAGCTCGACGAGGCCCGGATCAGCCCGGAGGTCCTCGGTGGCGCCCTGCACGCCGCCGAACACGCCTCCATCGGCCTCCTCCCGCTGTTCGCCACCTGCGACCGCTGGGACATCGGCGGCGTTTCCGTACCGCTGCACCCGGACACCCTCCTGCCCACCGTGTTCGTGTACGACGGCCACCCCGGCGGCGCCGGCTTCGCCGAGCGGGCCTTCCACACGGCCCGGGCCTGGCTGACGGCCACCCGCGACGCCATCGCCGCCTGCGAGTGCGAGGCCGGCTGCCCGTCCTGCATCCAGTCCCCCAAGTGCGGCAACGGAAACGACCCCCTCCACAAGCGCGGCGCCGTCCGCCTGCTGACCCGCCTCCTGTCCGCAGGCGCCTGAGCTCTTCCCCCGGCCCGGGCCCCGTCCGACTCGGACGTCTGGCCACGGGCACGGTCGGCCCGCACGGGACCCTGGCCCGCGACGGCCGACGCCCGACCCGGGACGGGATCAGCCCACCCCCGACCCGGGACGGGGTCGGTCGGCGGCCGGCCCCGGTGCGTGACGCCCGGCGGCAGGACCGCGACGGGGGCGACCAACGGCGGGCCGGTGGCGACGGCGGCCCGCACCGGGCCGGGGCCCGTGACGGCCTCCGGCTGGCCCGGGACGGGATCGGCCGGGGCCAGGGGTTCGTCCGGGGCGGCGGCGGGCTGCGGCGGGCCGGCCCGGGCGGTGATCACCGGCCGGAAAGGGCCGCCCCCGGGTCGGGCGGCCACCTCGGCCACCTCGCCCCGAAGGGTGCAGACGGACAGGTCGGCGGCCTGGGCCCGGGCGACCCGGCGGGCGGCGCCACAGGCGACCTCCGGGCCGTGGGCCCAGGTCGCCGCCGCGGCCAGGGCCGCCAGGTCGGCGGCGGCCGCCGCACGATGGCGGGCCAGCACCGCCTGCCCGAGCAGCAGCACCCCGCCGAACACCGCTGCCAGCACCGTCACCACCAGCGCCGCCCACACCGTGGCCGAGCCCCGGTCGCCCCTCATGGCGGCGGCCCCACGCTGTCCTCGGCCAAGGCCACGGCCCGGGCCCCGAGCCGTACCGCCAGCCCGCCCGGCCCCGGCGCGGGCGCCGCCACCGATAACCGCCACAGGTCCCCCTCCCGCTCCAGGACCACCTCCGCCCCGGGCGGGGCGGCCGCCCGGGCCGCCGCCACCGCCCGCTCCGCCGGCTCCGACCGGGCCGCCGCCCGGGCACCGGCCCGGGCGGCGTCCACGCAGCGGACCTGCGCGGCTGCCGCCATCAGCGCCCACACCAGCAGCGCCGAGAACAACACCAGCGCGGGAATGACCAGCGCTGCCTCCGCCGTCACATATCCCCGGTCGCGCCGTCGTCCGCCGATACACCGCGGCTTTCCCTCAGAACGGCGCATCGAGCGCCTTCCCGATGGTCGACTGGAGCGCCGTGGAGACCACGTCGCTCGTCACCACCTTGTACAGAACGGCCGCGAATGCACACGCCGCGATCGTGCCCATGGCGTATTCGGAAGTGGACATCCCCGCATCGCCCGCCCGGCCGCGCAACGCTGTCTGCACGCGAAACCAGATGATCCTCATGACAACCTCCCGCTGATATTCGTTCTTGACGTGATCCCAGTTCTGATTTCCACACCGGCCGCGTTTCGCGATCTCACGTTCCGGAGAGAAGGCCCGAGGCCATTCCGATCACCACGGGCGCCACTCCGACCGCGAGGAACGCCGGGAGGAAACACAGCCCCACCGGTGCGGTGACGAGCACCGCCGCCCGCTGCGCCCGCGCGGTCGCCTGCCGGGACCGTTCCTCCCGCAGGGCCGTCGCCAGCCGTGCGACCGGATCCGCCGCCGGCGCCCCCGTCCGCGCGGCCCTCTCCAGACACGCGGCGAGCGCCTCTGCGCCCGGTATCCGCGCCAACCGCCCCCAGGCCGCTCCCGGTTCGCCACCGAGCCGCACTTCCGCCCCGGCCAGCGCCAGCCGCTCGCCCACCGGGCCGCCCAGCGACTCCCCCACCGCCTCCGCGGCCTCGACCGGCCCGGCCCCCGCCGCGAGGCAAGCGGCCAACAGGTCCGCTGCGAACGGAAGCTGACGCTCCACCTCCTGCGCGGCCGCCTCGGCCGGCCGGTCCGGCAGCCGGCGGCGCAGCCACCACGCCCCGGCCCCCGCGGCGCAGCCGGCCAGGACCCCGAGCACCCCGCCGATCAGCACCCACACCGCCAGCAGCACTCCCGCCGGGCCCCACCACACCGCCGCGAGGCCTCGTATCCGCGTCCCGAAGGCGGGACGCCGTCGCCGGGGTCCTTCCGGCAGCAGCGCGGCTATCCTGCGGCGCGCCACCCGCGCCCGTACGTGTGCCGCGACCGCGGTCGTCGCGCCGAGCACCGCCACCGCCAGGCACAGCGCCGTCCCCAGCCTGTGGACGGCGAAACCGCCCATCACTGCTCCCCCGCCCGTACGATCCGCCGGCACCACAGCAGACCCAGCCCCTCCAGCACCCCGCCCGCCAGCAGGCAGCCCCACCCGACCGGGGTGTGCAGCAGCACCCGCAGCGGGTCCGCCCCGAGCCCGGTGCCGATCAGCAGCCCGACCAGCGGCAGCAGGGCGAGCACCGCCGCCGTCGACCGGGCCCCGGCCAGTTGGGCGCGCAGCGCCTCCCGGCGGTCCCGCTCGGCCCGCAGCGCCCCTTCCAGCCGGTCGAGTCCGGCGACCAGGCCCGCGCCGCCGTCCACGGAGATCCGCCAGCAGGCGGCCATCCCGGCCAGCCCCTCCGCTCCGGGCTCCCGGGCCGCCTGGCGCAGCGCGGCCGGGACGTCGCCGCCGAACGCGGCGGCGGCCAGCACCGCCGTCTCCGCCGCTCCCGGGCCGCCCGGGCCCGCGGCCGTCCGGCGCATCGCCGCCGTCAGCGCCTGCCCGGGTTGCGCCCCGGCCCGCAGCTCGCCGACCGCCGCCCCGCACAGGGCGATCACTTCGGCGGCCCGCGCGGACCGGTCCCGCTCCCGCTGCCGGGCACCGAGCCAGTGCCGCAGCAGGGGCACCGCCGCGGCGCCCGCGACCAGCGGGATCACCGAGCCGCCCAGCAGCGCTACCGCGAGCCCCGCCCCGAGGCAGGCCCATTCCTGCCAGCGCGCGGCCCGCATCCTGACGGCGGCCGCGAGCCGCTCCCAGGACGCCGGACCTCCGGGCACCGCCGGCCCGCCTCCCGCGAGCACCACCCGGGCCCGCCGGGACACCCGGTCGCCCCCGGCAGCCAGCGCCCAAGCGGCCGTCCCCGCGCACAGCACCCCGGCGAACACGGGTACCGGCACCGCCGCCGCGCCGTTCACCGCGCACCGCCCAGCAGCGGGCCGAGCCGCTCCCAGCCGGGCTCCCGTACGAACCCCCGGGCCGCCCAACGCAATGCCGGTACGGTGACCACCAGCCCGGCGGCGTCCCGCTCCAGCACGTGCACCTCGGCCACCCGGCGCCGCCCTGCCCGGTCCCGGACCAGGTGGATCACCAGGGTCAGCGCGGCCGCCAACTGGCTGTGCAGGGCTGCCCGGTCGAGGCCCGCGGCGGTCCCGAGCGCCTCCAGCCGGGCCGGTACGTGCCCGGCGGCATTCGCATGGACGGTGCCGCAGCCTCCTTCGTGTCCCGTGTTCAAAGCCGCCAGGAGGTCCGCGACTTCGCTTCCCCGCACCTCGCCGACGACCAGCCGGTCCGGCCGCATGCGCAGCGCCTGCCGGACCAGGTCCGCCAGGGTGACCAGGCCCGCGCCCTCCTGGTTGGCGGGCCGGGTCTCCAGCCGCACCACATGGGGATGGTCGGGGCGCAGCTCGGCCGAGTCCTCGGCGAGGACGATCCGCTCACCGGGCCCGACCAGCCCCAGCAGGGCGCTGAGCAGGGTGGTCTTGCCCGTGCCGGTCCCCCCGGAGACGAGGAACGACAGCCGGGCCTCCACCATGTCCTGCAGTAGCCGCTGGCCGCCGGGCGGCAGCGTCCCCGCCGCGACCAGCTCGTCCAACGTGAACGCCCGGGGCCGCACCACCCGCAGCGACAGGCACGCCGAGCCGACCGCCACCGGCGGCAGGACCGCGTGCAGCCGGGTTCCGTCCGGCATCCGGGCGTCCACCCAGGGGCGGGCGTCGTCCAGGCGGCGCCCCGCCACCGCGGCCAGCCGCTGCGCGAGCCTGCGCACGGCGTCGGCGTCGGCGAAGGTCACCCCGGTCAGCTCCAGCCCGCCGCCCCGGTCCACCCACACCCGGTCCGGGGCCGCCACCAGCACATCGGTGACCCCGGGATCGGCGAGCAGCGCCTCCAGCGGGCCCGCGCCGACCAGTTCGGACCGCAGCTCGGCCGCGGCACCCAGTACCTCCGCGTCGCCCAGCAGCCGGCCCTGGGCCCGCAGGGCCGCCGCCACCCGGGCCGGGGTCGGCTCCGCCCCGGTCTCGGCGAGCCGCCGACGCACCGCGTCCAGGAGCACCGTGCTCATGCCGTCACCCCCCGGTCGGCGGCCGGGCCCAGGACCCGCCGCCAGAAGCCGTCGCAGAACCGGGCCAGCGCGCCCCGCCCGTGTGCGCCCGGCGGTTCCCCCTCGGCGACCCGCCCCGGGAGCCCCACTTCGACCGGCACCTCGCCGGCCAGCGGAACCCCCAGTAGCCCGGCCACGGCTTCGGCGTCGAGTCCGCCCGGCGGCCGGCCCCGTACGACCACGCGCACATCGCGGGCCGCCATCCGCACCCCGGCCGCGACCCGGCCCGCCGCGGCCACCGCCCGCAGCTCGCCCGGCACCACCATCAGCACCACGTCGAGCTGGGCCAGGGCCTCGGCGACGGCCTCGTCCACCCGACGGGGCAGGTCCACGACCACGACC
>NZ_JBHWJJ010000068.1:0-32400 GCF_042732005.1 Streptomyces sp. NPDC059851
GTGTGGTTTTTGGGGGGGGGGGGGGGGGGGGGGGGGGGGGGGGGGGGGGGGGGGGGGGGGGGGGGGGGGGGGGTGCGCCCGCGGGCGGGGCGGGGGGCGGGCGGCCCCGGGGGGGGGGCCGCCCCCCCCCCCCGCCCCTCTTCAGTGCCGTGATCAGTTCCAGACGTTGTTCTGGTTCTGGGCGTGGGCGCCCTGCTGGCCCACGCCGAACTGCGCGGCGAGGCCCTGGCCGATCTGGGCGTTCTGCGGCGGCAGCACCTCGCTCGGCTGCACCAGGGCGAACCCGGTGCCGAGGAAGCTGAGTTCCCAGCCCTCGCCGGTGTTGCCGCGGCGGCGCCATACGCCGGTGGAGTGGGTCTGGGCCTGCATCTGCACGCGCAGCGACGTGGACCAGGCGACGATGGCGTCGGCGTCGACGTTGACGTACTTGTCGGGCGTGACCTGCACCATCAGCGGCTGCCCGGAGGTCATGAGGGCGACCTTCCCGCGGCCGGTGATGTTGAGCTGGTACTTGCCGGATCCGGAGATCCCGTACTGGCTGTCCACCGCGATGACCTCGGAGTGCAGGGTGGAGTCCATGGCCAGGACGTAGCTGCTGTCGACCGTGAGGCCCTCGTGGTCGACGTCCACGACGTGCACGTACTGGGCGAGGTTGGCCAGGTAGACGGTGCCCTGCCCGGAGCAGCGCATCAGGTCGAGGCCCTCGCCGGTGTGGCGGCGGGCGCCCCGCTGGTTGCTGCTCTGGTACTCGCCGTCGAAGTCGACGATGCCCTGGTAGGCGACCATGGCGCCCTTGCGGGCGAGCACGTCGTCGGACCCGGCCAGGGTGACCCGCAGCAGCTGCGGGTTCTGGACGGTGTACCGCTCCTGCGACTGCGCCTCGGCGTAGCCGAAAAGTGAGCTCTGCATGTTCTGTCCGCTCCCCCTCAGCCCCGCGTCCGGAGCCGGTCGGTGCTGTCCTCGCTGGGCTGTACGACGACGATGCCCTGGCCGGAGAAGGCCATCTGGTAGGCCTCTCCGCTGCCCCGGCCGATCATCGACGAGGCCTTGAAACTCCGCTTCCCCTTCACCTTGAGGTTCGGGGACCAGGCGACGAGCGCGTCCGGGTCGACGTACGTCTCGTCGTCGCCGCGGCCGCAGTCGACGACGATCGGGGTGCCCCGGGAGGTGATCGCGACCCATCCGGTGCCGGCGATCTGCACGTTGAACAGCCCCTGGCCGGCGAACTTGGCCATGCCCTTGACGCGCTCGACGCCCCACTGGAGGTGGGCGTCGAAGGCGAGCAGGTTGGTGCCGTTGACGGAGAGGGCGTCGTTGTTGAGGTTGACCACCACGACGTCCGCGCCGTAGTCGGCCAGGTAGAGCAGTCCGTCGCCGGTGCACTTCATCAGCGGGGCGCCCTCGCCGGTGAGCCACTGGGAGGCCATCTGGCGCATGGCCGGAGGGTTGGGCTCGTACTGGATGAAGCCCTCGTACGCGACCATCGATCCGGTGCGGGCGAAGAGGTCCTGGCCGCTCTGCATGGCGACCTTGAGCATGGCGCGGCCGTGGTTCTCCATGCGGGCCGTGACGGGGGTGGGGGCGTAGCCCGCGAGCTGCTGGTTCATTGCGTTCATGACGGGCTCCCTCAGACCTCGTACGGCTGGACGACGATGAAGTTGCCGGGTGCGCCGCGGAACTGGAGGTTCACGGCCTCCCCGCTGTGGCCGGGGTAGGCGTTGCGGCGCAGCCGGACCTGGCTGGAGACGATCACCTGGGAGGCGGCCGACCACGCGACGACGGCGTTGCTGTCCGCGAAGGTGGTCGGGGTGACGGGCAGGACGACGGGGGTGCCGTGTGTCTTGACGATGACCGTTCCGGTGCCGTGGAACTGCATGGTGAACAGGGCCCCGCCGGGGATGCCGTGGCCCTCGATGCGGCGGACCTCGTACTGGAGGGACTCGTCGAAGGCGAGGACGTTCTCGGAGGAGACGCAGATGGCGTCGCCCTGGAGCTCGACGGCGTGCAGGTGGGCGCCGTTCTCGGCGAGGAAGACCTGGCCGCGGCCGCTGCAGCGCATCAGCTGCATCTCCTGGCCGGTGGCGTTGCCGACGATGCGGCCGGCGAAGCCCGCCCCCTTGTAGCTGAAGTCGACCTTGCCCTGGTACAGGACCATGCTGCCCTGGCGGGCGAGGACGGGCTGGCCGCCCATGGCCAGGTCGACGCGCATGAGCTGCTGGTTCTGCGCGGTCCAGCGGGCGCCGGTGGGCGCCTCCTTGTACGGCTGGAGCGCGGCACTGAGGCCGGGGCCGGTCGCCGGCACGCCCTGCGGGGCGGCC
This sequence comes from Streptomyces sp. NPDC059851, assembly GCF_042732005.1. NCBI lineage: Bacteria > Bacillati > Actinomycetota > Actinomycetes > Kitasatosporales > Streptomycetaceae > Streptomyces > Streptomyces sp. NPDC059851. The sequence continues at coordinate 2,319 of NZ_JBHWJJ010000068.1, forward strand.
TGGCCGGGCATCTGCCCGTACGGGGGCTGCTGCTGGCCGGGGACCTGCCCGTAGGAGGGCTGCGGGGCCTGGCCGTAGGGGGCGGGGGTCTGCCCGTACGGGGGCTGCTGCTGGCCGGGGACCTGCCCGTACGAGGGCTGCGGCACCTGGCCGTACGAGGGCGGGCCGGCTTGCTGCGGCGGGTGGGGCGGCTGGCCGTACGGGGCGGCCGGGGGCTGCGGGGCCTGGGGCGGCTGGGGAGCATGGGGAGCCTGCGGGGTGATCGGCGCGACCATGGTCGGGGCCGAGTGGACCGGGGCGGGCGGGGCCGGCTGCTGGTACTGCGGGGCCGGGGCCTGGGGCGCCTGAGCAGGCTGGGGTGCTTGAGCGGGCTGCGGCGCCTGAGGGGCCTCGGGCGCCTGAGGGGCCTGGGGGGCTTGGACCGGGGCGCCGAAGGACGGCGCGGGTGCGACCGCCTGGGGCGGGGCGAAGGCCGGGGCCGGGGCCGCGGGCTGGGCCGCGGCCTGAGGGGCGGGCTGCTCCTGCGCCTGCTCCTCGGCCACCTCGCCGCCGAAGTGCGTCAGCAGGGCGGCGAGTCCGCCGTCGAAGCCCTGGCCGACCGCGGCGAAGCGCCACACGTCCTTGAGGTAGAAGTCGCCGAGCATCAGCGCGCGCTCGGTGCTGAACTCCGCGCCGGTGAAGGAGTACCGGACGACCTCCTCGCCGCCAGCCACGATCCGGATGTAGCCCGGGCCGATCTGCGACATCTGACCGTCGCCGTCGAGGGTGGCGGTGAAGGACAGCTTGTGGATGTGGGCCGGGACGCGGTCCAGCGTCACCCGGAACGACTCGGTGTCGCCGGCCTGGGCGCCGAGCTGCTGGATCGACTCCTCCGGCGACTTCGGCTGGTTGTAGAAGACGAAGTAACGGTCGTCCGAAAGCTGCTCATTGGCGTCCAGCCCGAAGCAGCTGATGTCGAAGGCGAGTCCCGGCCCGGCGATCTGCACGCCCACGTACAGGTCCGTGCCCGCCGTCAGATCGCTGATCCTGGCCTTGTGACCGCGTTGGAATTCCCTGGCCATGCGTAAGACCGTCCCCCATCCCGACAGTGAAATGCGTGCCGCTCAGGCTAGCCGCATCAGGCGACATCCGGCCAAGTCGGTACCGACCCGGTACAACTCGGTACCGACCCGGTACACGGCTCCGGCTCCGGGTCGGGGTCCGGGCTGGCCCGGCCCGGGTCCCCGCGCCCGGCGGACTCAGTCGCCGTCGCCGCGGGGCCGGGGAACCTCGGGGAGGCGCTCGGCAGCGGCCACGCCCTCCAGGTAGCCGCGGGCCCGCTCGGTGCGCGGGTAGCCCTCCAACAGCTTCCAGAAGCGCGGGCCGTGGCCGGGCACCAGGAGGTGGGCCAGCTCGTGCAGCAGCACGTAGTCGACCACGTACTCGGGCATCCCCCGGAGCCGGTGCGAGAGCCGGATGCTGCCCTCGGCCGGGGTGCACGAGCCCCAGCGGGAGTTCTGGTTGGTGACCCAGCGGACCGAACGGGGGCGGGCGCGGGCGCCGAGGTACTGCTCGGACAAACGGCCGGCACGCTCGGCGAGTTCCGCGTCCCCAAGGGTGCGCCGGGTCTCCCGTGCGGCCAGCCGGTCGAGCATGACGCCCACCCAGCGCTGCTCCTCGGCCTCGGACATACGGGCGGGAATGAGGACGACCGTGCGGTCGCCCTCGCGGTAGGCGGACACGGTCCTGCGGCGGCGCGCGCTCCGACGGACTTCGACGGCGCGCTGCGGGGGGTCGGCGGACACCCCAAGACCGTACCCGCTCGGCGTGGCCGGGGACCCCCGCTCCGCGGTTCGGACCTGATCCATTCGCAGGCGGCCCCGCATGCACCCGCCTTCTCCATCTCATATGCCCAATAGGTCGTGCCTGTGGACAAACTCGCGCGCCGGATGCGGCGGGCGGGCACTGTTGCGGAAACGGGAACCGAGGGCGGGAAACCGAGGGCGGTCCGCCGCAGGCGGTACGCCGACCAGGAGGAGGGGGAAGGCCGTGTATCCGAAGGTGAAGCCGGCGCTGGCCAGGGCGTGGCGGGATCTGCAGACGGTCCAGTTCGGGGTGACGCCGGCGCATGCGGTCGTACTCGGCCCGGTCGACACGGCGACGGGGGCGCTCATCGACCGGATCGACGGGACGCGCGGCATGGACCTGCTGCGCACGGAGGGCGCGTCCATGGGGCTGCCGGACGGCCAGGTGGACGGGCTGGTACGGCGGCTGGCCACGGCCGGGCTGCTCGACGACGCCACGGCGGGCGGGCCCCGGGCCCAGGCGGTGCGCGGGCGGCCGGAGGCGCTGGAGCGGCTGGGGCCCGATCTGGGATCGCTCTCCCTGGTGCACCGCGAGCCCGGCGGAGACCTGCGGGGGGTGGCGGCGCGGCGGGCCATACGGGTCCAGGTGCGCGGGAGCGGCCGGGTGGGCGGCCTGATCGCCTCGGTCCTGGCAGGGGCCGGCGTGGGCCGGGTGGAGGTGCTCGACGGAGGGCGGGTGGAGCCGGCGGACGTGGCGCCGGGCGGGCTCGGGCCCGACAGCGTGGGCCGGCTGCGGTCCGAGGCCGCCGCGGGGCTGGTGCGTACGTCGGCTCCGGGGCGGGCGCCGCGGGCGGCGGAGCGGGAGGGGCCGGAGACCGGCCCGGCCCTGGTGGTGATCGCTCCGCGGGACGGCCTCGCCGCCTGGGCGCCGGATCCCGCCGTCGCGGCGGACTGGATCGCCGCCGGCGTCCCCCATCTGTACGCGGGGGTGTTGGAGGGTACCGGAGTCGTCGGGCCGCTGGTGCTGCCGGGCGCCACGGCGTGTGCGGGCTGCATGGAACGCGACCGGGTCGAGCAGGACCCGGCCTGGCCGCGGATGCTGGTGCAGTGGCGCTCGGCGCACCGCAGACGGGCCGCCGCGGCCTGTGATCTGGGGCTGTCCACGGCGGTGGCCGGGCTGGCCGCGGCGCACGCGCTGTCCTTCCTGGACGGCGAGTTGCCGGCGTCGACCGCGTCCCGCTGGGAGGCCGCGTTGCCGGGACTGCACTGGGAGCGCACCGGGGTCCGGCCCCATCCGGAGTGCCCGTGCGCGGCGGCCACGCTGGTGGCGGAGGACGAGGTGCGGGAATGAGGCGGGCCGGTTCGGGTCCCGGGCGGGGCGGGGTGATGCGCCCCGGACGGCGCGGAGGGGCCATGACAGGATGCGTGAAGGCCGCAGGCACGGGGAGGGCACCCCTGACCCGCCGCTTGCGCCACGGCTGTCTGGGAATTGGAGGGGCGCATGTCTGATCTTCCCCGGAAGGCGGTCACCCGTACCGTCAAACTGGCCGCGTTGCCCTTGGGCATTGCGGGTCGGGCCACCTGGGGGCTGGGGAAGCGGATCGGGGGCAAGTCGGCGGAGATCGTGGCGCGTGAGATCCAGCAGCGCACCGCCGAGCAGCTGTTCCGCACGCTCGGGGAGTTGAAGGGCGGTGCCATGAAGTTCGGGCAGGCGCTCTCCGTCTTCGAGTCGGCCCTCCCCGAGGAGTTCGCCGGACCGTACCGGGCGGCACTGACCAAGCTTCAGGAGGCGGCTCCGCCGCTGCCCGCCCAGACGGTCCACCAGGTGTTGGCGGAGCGTCTGGGGGACGACTGGCGGGATCTGTTCGAGGAGTTCGAGGACAAGCCGGCGGCGGCCGCGTCGATCGGGCAGGTGCACAGGGCGGTGTGGCACGACGGCCGGCAGGTGGCGGTCAAGGTCCAGTATCCGGGTGCCGGTGAGGCCCTGGTGTCGGACCTGCGGCAGCTGAGCCGCTTCGCCGGGCTGCTGGGGCCGCTGGTCCCCGGTATGGAGATCAAGCCGCTGCTCCAGGAGATGCGCGAGCGGGTCGTGGAGGAGCTGGACTACGAGCTGGAGGCCGAGGCGCAACGCACCCATGCGGACGCGTTCGGGGACGATCCGGACGTGGTGGTGCCGGATGTGGTGCACCAGGGCGAGCAGGTGCTGGTGACGGAATGGCTGGAAGGCACCCCCCTGTCGGAGGTGATAGCCGACGGCACGCAGGAAGAGCGGGATTGCGCGGGGCAGTTGCTGGCCCGGTTCCTGTTCACGGGGCCGGCCCGCACCGGTCTGCTGCACGCGGATCCGCACCCGGGCAACTTCCGCCTGCTGACGGGGCCGGACGGCCGGATGCGGCTGGGGGTGCTGGACTTCGGCACGGTGGACCGGCTGCCCGGGGGCTGGCCCAAGGCCATCGGCACCTCGCTGCGGATGACGCTGGAGGACGATGCCGAGGGCATGTACGGGTACCTGTGCGCCGAGGGGTTCGTCAAGGAGTCCGTCGAGCTGGACCCGCAGGCGATGCTGGACTACTTGAAGCCCATCATCGAGCCCATCGAGGCCGAGGAGTTCACCTTCACCCGGGCGTGGCTACGCGGCCAGGCGGCCCGTATAGCCGATCCGCGTTCGCCCGCCCACCAGTTGGGACGGCAGATCAACCTGCCGCCCGCGTACCTGCTGATCCACCGGGTGACGCTGAGCACCATCGGGGTGCTGTGCCAGCTGGGCGCGACGGTGCGGCTGCGGGGCGAACTGGAGGCGTGGCTGCCGGGGTTCGTGCCGCCGGAGTGAGGCCGACGGCGGCCGGGGTCAAGGACCGGGGTCAGGGCGGCTGGGCGGGGTCACCACCAGGACGAGTCGAGGCGGCCCTCGATCGAGCGGAGGTTCTCCCGCGCGCAGTCCACGCAGAAGTACTGTCTGGTCCCGTTCTCCACCGAGCAGGTCCAGGTGGGCGGGGGGCCGTTCGGGGACCGTGTGCCGCAGCGCGCGCAGACGACGGGCTGGGCCTCGGGTTCCGACGGGTCGGGAGGGGGAGTCGGCTGGGCCACCTCCCGACGATATCCCCGGCGGGGGCGCGGAGCCGGCCGCAACGCACCGGGGGGACCGGTCCGTTCGGACCGGTCCCCCCGGTGTGCTGCCCGCGCCGCCGGGTGGCGGCGCGGGCGAGCTGGTCTCAGTGCATGACGGCCATGGCCAGTGCACGGCGGGCGCGCATCGAGACGCGCTCGGCGCGCCGCTGCATGCGGCGGGCGGCGACCAGGCGCAGGGCGCGACGCTCGGCGTCCACCTCGCGCATGCGGTCGTCCATATGCGCACGGGCCAGGGCTTCTGGGATGAGTTGCATTTCGCGGGTCCTGTTCTGACGCGAGGTGATCGCGCCGGTGGTGATGAAGTCTGCGGTGGCGGAGCCGTGCGGCTTCTCGCTCGTCGTGTGGGCGGTCATGAGGGCCTGCTTCAGGGGGTCGTGCGTCAGGGGGCGGTCGATGGTTCCGATGGCGTTCATGCCGAGGCAACCGGGTTCTTGCGCGGGCGGCCACGGGGACGCTTGCGGGCTACGACCACACCCTGGACGAAGAGCTCGCCACCCCAGACGCCCCAGGGCTCGCGGCGCTCCAGAGCGCCGGCGAGGCAGGCCTCGACCAGCGGGCAGGTCCGGCACAGGGACTTGGCGTACTCGACGTCGGCCGGGGACTCGGCGAAGAAGACCTCGGGGTCGTAGGTGCGGCAGGCGACCGGTACGCCGAGGTTCTCGATGGCGTCGTCGAGCGCGGTGAGCGCGGTGAGGGGAGTCAAGGTGGAGTCCTCCGGGACTGCGGGCGGGGAGATCGTCTGGGTCTGCGGTACGGACGGGGCGTGCTCTTCGAGTTGCACGGTGTGTTCTTCCTCGTCTTGTTCGGCTAGTCGTTCCGGCCGGGTTGGGCCGGGGGCGGCTGGTACCTGGTCTTGCCAGTCCCGAGGCTCCTTCTCGCCGTCGTCCCCGTTCGGGGACAAACAGAAGGGCCGCGGATCCCGGGTGGGGTTCCGCGGCCCTGAAGGCGCCGGCCTGATCGCTGGATCAGACTGGATCACTCCAGGGTTCGAGCCCACGGAAGGCCCACATCAGGTGGTGCTGCTGCTTCGTCTGCTTCGTCTTGGATCCGGCACCGGCCGCAAAGGCAAAGCCATAGGCGTGGGCCCGGGCTTCTGCCAGTACTGCCACCGGTGCCTGGGTCGGTCGCTCATTCCGCTCGCTCGCGACCAGCGCGACGGGCGCGGCGGCCAGCAGGGCGCGGCTGTCGGCGGCAATCGCGGACAGACCGGTACCGATGAGCGGGAGGAGGGAGGAGGAGCCGAGCGTGCAGGAAGCGGCGACCGAGCGATCGGTCATTTTGGTGGTGGTGATGAAGCTGGTCACTGGTCTCGCCTCCTCTCGGCGTCTCGGGGACGGGCCCGGGGGCCTGTCCCATGCGTATTCGGATAAGTACAGCACAGATCGGAAGCTTCGTCAGAAGCCACCGTTTCCGTTGCTAAGAACCTATGGGGATCGGCTGGGCATGTGCAAACTATTTTTCCGACGAGTTTCTACGCGTCGGCCCCGTGCGCAGCTTCGGGCGCCCGTCCTGCGCAGATGGCCAGGACTTCGGCCCCGTACCGGTCGAGCTTGCGTCCGGGCACGCCGGGGATGACGGCGAGCTCCCCCGGCCCGACCGGCGCGGCCTCGGCGATCGCCATCAGCGTCTTGTCGGTGAACACGCAGTACGCGGGCACCTTCTGTTCCCGGGCCTGTGTCGCGCGCCACTCCCGCAGCCGCTCGTAGAGGCCTTCGTTCATGTCGGAGGGGCAGTCTTCGCAGCGCATCAGCTTCAGATCGCCGGCCGCGGTGAGCGTCCTGCCGCAGACCCGGCACCGGGCGGGGCCGCGGCGGGTGCGGCGGCGGACCTCCCGCTCGGAGGCGTCCCCCCTGGAGGTCTCCCGCCCGGCCGGGGCGCCGGCCCGGGCCGCGAGGGCCCCGGAGCCCGGCCTGAGCCCGTTCAGGAAGCGGCTGGGCCGGCGGGAGGCGCGGCCGCCCGGAGAGCGTGAGAGGGCCCAGGAGAGGCCCAGGTGCTGCCGTGCACGGGTGACGCCGACGTAGAGGAGCCTGCGCTCCTCCTCGATCTGGTCGTCGGTCCTGGCGTACGTGATCGGGAGCATGCCGTCCGTGAGGCCGACCAGGAACACGGCGTCCCATTCCAGGCCCTTGGCCGCGTGCAGCGAGGCGAGGGTGACGCCCTGGACGGTCGGCGCGTGCTGGGCGGCCCGGCGCTCCTCCAGCTCGACCGCCAGGTCGGCGAGGGTGGCTCCGGGCCGGGCCCGGGCGAAGTCCTCGGCGAGCCGGACCAGCGCGGCCAGCGATTCCCACTGCTCGCGCGCGGCCCCCGACCCGGCGGGCGGCTCGGCGGTCCAGCCGGTGGCGCTGAGCACGGCGCGGACCTGGGCGCCGAGCTCGACGACGTCGTCGAGCAGCGGGTCGTTGCCGGCGGAGCGGGCGGCGCCGCGCAGGGCGAGGAGCGCCTTCTGCACCTCCGCCCGCTCGAAGAACCGCTCGGCGCCGCGCAGCTGGTACGGGACGCCGGCGTCGGCGAGGGCCTGCTCGTAGACCTCGGACTGGGCGTTGATGCGGAACAGCACGGCGATCTCGCCGGCCGGGACCCCCGCGGCGATGAGGCTGCGGATCCGGGCGGCGACGCCCTCGGCCTCGGCGGGTTCGTCGGCGTACTCGGCGTAGACCGGGTCCGGGCCGGGCTCGCGCTGGGAGACCAGCTCCAGCCGGTGGGCGGCGGCCCGGCCGGCCGCCTGGGAGAGGAGCCCGTTCGCGAGGTGGACCACCTGCGGGGTGGAGCGGTAGTCGCGGACCAGCTTGACGACGGTGGCGTGCGGGTGGCGGATGCGGAAGTCCAGCAGGTGGTCCGGGGTGGCCCCGGTGAACGAGTAGATCGTCTGGCTGGCGTCGCCGACGACGCAGAGGTCGTCGCGGTCGCCGAGCCACAGCTCCAGCAGCCGCTGCTGGAGCGGGCTGACGTCCTGGTACTCGTCCACGACGAAGTGCTGGTACTGGGCGCGGATCTGCTCGGCGATGTCGTGGCGGTCCTGGAGGATGCCGACCGTGAGCAGCAGCACGTCCTCGAAATCGATCATGACGCGCTCGCGCTTGAGCTGCTCGTACACCCCGTACAGCTGGGCGATCTCGGCCATGTCGCGGGGGGCTTCGCGGCCCGCCTTGAGTGCGGCAGCGGGGTAGTCGGCGGGGACGGTCTGGGTGACCTTCGCCCATTCGATCTCGCCGGTGACGTCGCGCAGCTCGCTGCGGTCGAGGCGGAGGCGGCAGCGCGCGGCCGCCTCGTTGACCAGCTGGGCCTTGCGCTCGACGAGCCGGGGCAGCTGGCCGCCGACCGCCCGGGGCCAGAAGTACTGGAGCTGGCGCAGGGCGGCGGAGTGGAAGGTCCGGGCCTGGACCCCGCCCGCGCCCAGGGCGCGCAGGCGGCCGCGCATCTCGCCGGCGGCACGGTTGGTGAAGGTGACGGCCAGCACGCTGGCGGGCATGAGCTGCCCTGACCGGACGCCGTAGGCGATGCGGTGGGTGATCGCCCGGGTCTTGCCGGTTCCGGCACCGGCCAGCACGCACACCGGTCCGCGCAGGGTCGTGGCGACCTCGCGCTGTTCCGGGTCCAGACCCAGGAGCACCGCGTCGGCCGAGCCGGCCGAGTCGTCTGCGCCGGCGGGGAAGGACGGGAAGGGCGTTGCTGCTGTCACCCCGCCATGCTGCCAGGTCCGGACCTGGGGGCGGGAAATCCGTCCACAGGGCAGCGGCCGCGGTCACACTCGTCGTACTTGACGTATGCGTCGCGCGACGGGTGCGGGAATGGCTCCGGGGTCCCGTACGTTCGAGTACTCCGGACCATCCACCCCACGAAGGAGCGCAGCATGCAGGACACGGGTTCCGTGACGATGTACAGCACGACCTGGTGCGGCTACTGCCGCCGGCTGAAGACGCAGCTGGACCGGGAAGGCATCGCGTACGACGAGATCAACATCGAGCTGGACCCGGAGTCCGCGGCGTTCGTCGAGAAGGCGAACGGCGGGAACCAGACCGTCCCGACCGTGCTCGTGGTGTCCCCCTCGGGCACCGAGTCGGTCATGACGAACCCGAGCCTGGCCCAGGTGCAGCAGGCCCTCGCCGTCTGAGCCGGGACGGCGGCGTGGGAGCCGCTGGCCGAGCGTTTCGGAGCGTGCCGGGCGCGCCGGACGTGCGCGCGGAAGGGCCCCCGCCGAGGCGGGGGCCCTTCGCTCGTCCTCGCACCACTGCCCGGCGGTGCCGCCCGATGGTGCCGCCCGGCCCCGCGCCCTATCCGGCCGGGCGGGGCAGGGGCTCGCCGTACCAGCGCTCGACCAGCCGGGCCGCGATGGAGATCCCCGACGGGGGCAGCACCTCGCCCGTCTCGAACGCGCGGCGCAACTCCTCGCGGGAGAACCAACGGGCCTCCTGGATCTCCTCGCCGTCGACGTTGATCTCGGAGGAGACCGCCCGGGCCGTGAAGCCGAGCATCAGGCTGTACGGGAACGGCCAGGGCTGGCTGGCGACGTACTCGACCTCGCCGACCCGGACGCCCGCCTCCTCCCAGACCTCTCGGACCACTGCCTGCTCGATGGACTCGCCCGGTTCGACGAACCCGGCGAGCGTCGAGAAGCGGCCCTCCGGCCAGTGCACCTGGCGGCCCAGCAGCGCCCGGTCCCGGTCGTCGGTGACCAGCATGATCACCGCGGGGTCGGTGCGCGGGTAGTGCTCGGCGCCGCAGCCCGGGCAGCGGCGGACGTGGCCGGCCGCCGCCACCACCGTGCGCTCGCCGCAGCGGGAGCAGAAGCGGTGCATCCGCTGCCAGTTCTCCAGGGCCACCGCGTGGACCATCAGTCCGGCGTCGCGCGGGGACAGCAGCATCCCGGCCTCGCGGAGGCCGGCCGGGCGGGCCGACTGGTCCATGCGCCCCGGCAGGGCGTCCTTCTGGAGCGCGAAGTACCGTACGCCGTCCTCGTCGGTGCCGAGGAAGTAGCGGTGGGTCTCGGTGAGGGGGGCCTCGAAGGCCGGGGTCATCACGATCCCGGTGCCGCCGTCGGGAGTGTCGTCGATCAGGACCTGGCCGCCGGAGACCACGAAGACGCGGGTCGTGGGGTGGCTCCAGGCGGCGGCGAGCCAGGGCTCGTCGAGGCGGTGGTGCGCGGCGCGGTCGATTCCGCTGGCCGCGGCCAGCGAGATCGGGTGCTCGGTATGCGTGCTCACAGGTACTTCCAACTCCCCCGGTGGCGTGGACGGGCAGGCTCGGTGACTCGTGACTCGTGACGGTGGTGCGTGCGGGGCGCGGCCGCGCTGCGGTGGGTCAGGCGGTGCGCGTGGGCCCCCAGTGCGCGGCCAGGTCGCCCCAGAGGTACGCCGCCGTCTCGACGCCCTTGAGGAGCAGGTCCAGCTCGACCTTCTCGTTCGGGGCGTGCCAGCCGTCGGACGGCACCGAGATGCCGAGGAACAGCACGGGCGCGCCCAGGACGTCCTGGAGGTCGGCCGCCGGCCCCGAGCCGCCCTCACGGGTGAAGCGGACCTTCTGGCCGAAGGCGCGGCCCATGGACCGCACGACGGACTGCAGCGCCGGGTGGTCCAGCGGGGTCAGGCACGGCCGGGTCGGGGCGCCGAAGATGATGGAGTGGCGGATCCCGTCCGGTACCCGGGCCGCGACCCAGTCCCGGACGGCGGCCTCGACCTCGTACGGGTCCTGCCCGGACACCAGGCGGAACGACAGCTTCAGGTGGGCGGAGGCGGGCACGATGGTCTTGCCGCCGGGGCCCTGGTAGCCCCCGCCGATGCCGTTGACCTCGGCGGTCGGCCGGGCCCAGACGCGCTCCAGGGTGGAGTAGCCCTTCTCGCCGGCGGTGGCGTGCGACTTGGCGTTGGCCAGCCACTCGGCCTCGTCGAACGGCAGCTCGGCGATGAGCGCCCGCTCCTCGTCCGTCAGCTCGGCGATGCCGTCGTAGAAGCCGGGGATGGTGACCCGCTCGTCGGCGTCGTGCAGCGCCGCGACCAGGCGGGCGGCGACGGTGGCCGGATTGGGCACGGCCCCGCCGAACGCGCCGGAGTGGACGTCCTGGTCGGGCCCGTGCAGGTCGATCTCGCAGTCGGCGACGCCGCGCATGCCGGTGCACACGGTCGGGGTGGTCTCGGACCACATGCCGGTGTCGGAGACGATCACCACGTCGGCGGCGAGACGGTGCGCCTCCCGCTCGACCAGGGCCCGGAAGTGCGGGGAACCCGACTCCTCCTCGCCCTCGACCAGCAGCTTCAGGTGCACGGCCGGGGCACTGGCGCCGGTCGCGGCCAGGTGGGCCCGTACGCCGAGGGTGTGGAAGAACACCTGGCCCTTGTCGTCGGCGGCGCCGCGCGCGTACATCCGGCCGTCCTTGACGACCGGCTCGAACGGGTCGGTGTGCCAGCCGTCGGCGAGGGCGGCGGGCTGTACGTCGTGGTGCCCGTAGACGAGGACGGTCGGGGCCCCGGGGTCCTCGGCGGGCCACTCGGCGAAGACGGCGGGCGCGCCGTCGGTCTCCCAGACCTCGGCCACCGGGAAGCCGGTCTTGGTGAGCTGTGCGGCGAGCCACTCGGCGCTGCGTCGTACGTCGCCCGCGTGCTCGGGCTGGGCCGACACGGAGGGGATGCGCAGCCACTCGGCGAGGTCGTCGAGGAAGGCGGCGCGGTGGGTGCCGATGTACGTGCGGACGACGTTGTCCGCCGGGGTTTCGCTCATGCCCACGAGCCTATCTGTCCGCCCGGCGGCCACCCGCGGCGCCCGATGCGCCATGGAGGATCCGCTCCAGGGTGACCCGGCCGGGGAGGCGGCGCGGGCGGATCACACGGCCGCTGCGGACGTGGAGGAAGGCGGCTCCGACCCGACGCAGGGGTGTGCCGGTGGTCTCCGCCCAGGCGAGACGGTAGATCGCGAGCTGGAGGGGATCGGCCTCGGTGGTGCGGCTCGTCTTCCAGTCGACGATCTCGTACGCGTACTTGCTGCCCCTGGGGTTGCGGTAGACGGCGTCGATCCGGCCGCGGACCACCCGGCCGGCCAGGGTCACTTGGACCGGGGCCTCCAGCCGGAACGGGGTGCGCTCGGCGTACTCGCTGCGCTCGAAGGCCTCCTTGAGGGCGGCGAGGTCCGCCTCGTCGGCGACCTCCTGGTCGGAGCCGGGGAGGTCGGCCTCCGGCTCCAGGACGTCGAGGAAGGGAAGCGGGAGCTCCTCGAACCGGGACTCCACCCAGGCGTGGAAGCGGGTGCCCCGGCGCGCGGCCGGCTGCGGCGGGCGGGGCATGGGGCGGGCCAGGTCGCGGGCGAAGGCCTGCTCGTCCGCGGCGAGGCGGAGGAGCTGGCTCGCGGAGAGCGCGGAGGGCAGCTCGACGTCGCGGACGGCTTCGCGGGCGCGGCGGAGCTCGCCCTCAAGGGCGTCGAGGTCCCTGTCCCAGGAGGCGATGGTCCGTGCCTCCTCGGGGCTGAGGGCGCCCGGCCCGGCCGCGGGCGCGGTGGGGCCGGCGGGACCGGCGGTCCCGTCCCAGGCCGCGTCGTCGCCGGGCAGCCACAGGTCGTCGGCGGGGCCGTCCCAGGCCGCGGCGGCCTCGTCACCGGGCGGGGTGGGTGCGGGCAGCCAGGGTTCGGGGTCCGTGGCGCCGGCCGTGCCGGACGGCCCGGGAGCGTCGGCCGGCCGGGCGGCGGCCGGGGCCGCCTCCGCCGCGGGGTCACCCGGCAGCCACAGGTCGTCGGCCCCGCCGGACTCGACCGGGGCGTCGGCCGGGTGGGGCGGGGTGTCGGGTTCCTCGTCGTAGGACGGGTCCTCGCAGTCCGGGGGCCACGGGTACGCGTCCGGGTCCGGGACGGCGGGCTCCGGGCCGGGGGCTGCCAGGTGGGACTCCACCAGGGCCGCGGCCGCGCGGCGGAGGGCCAGCGACCGGGGGTCCAGGGGCAGTGGCCAGGAGTGTTCGGGGGCGGACCCGGCGGACAGGGCCGGGTTCTCCTCGTCCTCGGCCGGCTCCTCCGCCCAGGCCTCGATCTCGCCGTGGCCCGCGAGGCAGTGCTCGTACAGCGCCCGGAGGAACGGCGACGGCCCGCGCCGCTTCTTCTGCGTCGGGCCCCACCAGTGGGCGGAGGCCAGGAGCAGCGAGCGCGGCCGGGTGAACGTCACGTAGCCGAGGCGGAGCTCCTCCACCTCCTTGTGTTCCTTCAGGGCGGCCTTGAAGGACTTCATGCCCGCCGAGGTCCACTCGGGACCGGCCGGCAGGGTGGGTGCGTCGCCGCGCAGCGGGTACGGCAGGACCTTCGCGTACGAGGTCCACGCCTCCGGCGGCTTCTGCTTCGGGAACGAGCCCGCGCACAGGTCGGGGACGACCACGACGTCCCACTCCAGCCCCTTGGACTTGTGGGCGGTGAGTACCTTCACCGTGTTCTCGCCGCCCGGCAGGGCGTGGTCGAGTCCCTTCTCGTACTGGACGGCCGTCCGCAGGAAGGCCAGGAAGGCGAGCAGGGAGGCCTCGCCGTCGAGGGAGGCGAAGCCGGCCGCCACGTCCATGAAGGACGACAGGGTCTCGCGCCGGCGCGCGGCCAGGGCGTGCGGGGACGCGGAGAGTTCCACGTCGAGGCCGGTCACGGCCAGCACCCGGTGGAGTACGTCCATCAGCGGATCGGCGAGGGAGCGCCGCAGGTCGCGCAGTTCTTGCGCGAGGTGCGCGAAGCGGACGCGGGCGGCCGCCGAGAACGGCAGGTCGTCGTGGTCGGCGGCGGAGCCGGGGGCTTCGCCGCCCGCGCCGTCGAGGAAGGTTTCCAGGGCGTCGGCCAGGGAGACGATCTCGGCGGGGTCCACCCCTTCGACGGCCGCCGCCAGGCGTCCCTCCGGGTCCGTCCCGCCCCGGGCCCGCCCGACCAGCTGCCGCGCGCGCCGCCCCAGCAGGGCCAGGTCCCGGGCGCCGATGCGCCAGCGCGGGCCGATGAGGAGGCGGACGAGGGAGGCGTTGGCGCCCGGGTCCTGGAGCACCTCGCACACCGCGACCAGGTCGGCGACCTCGGGCAGGTGCAGCAGCCCGGAGAGGCCGACCACCTCCACCGGCACGTCCCGGGCCACCAGCGCCGCCTGGATCTGCGCGAAGTCCGCCGCGCCCCGGCACAACACGGCGATCTGCCGGGGCTCGGTCCCCGTCCGCACCAGGTGCGCGACCGAGTCGCCGAGCCAGTCCAGCTCCTCGGCGTGCGTGGGCAGCAGCGCGCAACGGACGGACCCCGCCTGCTCCTCCCCCGGCGCGGGGCGCAGCGCCTCGACGCCCTCGTGCATGGCGCGCAGCGGGGCCGCCAGGCCGTTGGCCAGGTCGAGGAGGCGGCCGCCGCTGCGCCGGTTCTCGCTGAGGGAGAACCGGGTGGCGGGGCTGCCGTCGGCGTACGGGAAGTGCGCGGGGAAGTCGTCGAGGTTGGCCACGGACGCGCCGCGCCAGCCGTAGATCGCCTGGCAGGGGTCACCGACGGCGGTCACGGCGTGCCCGGTGCCCCCGCCGAACAGGCCGGACAGCAGCAGCCGCTGGGCGACGGAGGTGTCCTGGTACTCGTCGAGGAGCACCACGCGGAACTCCTCGCGCAGCAACGCCCCCACCTCGGGCCGGGTGGTGGCGAGCTCCGCGCACAGGGCTATCTGGTCGCTGAAGTCGAGCAGGTCGCGGGAGCGCTTGGCGGCCCGGTAGCGCTCGGTCAGCTCCAGCAGTTCCAGTCGGCCGCGGACCGCCTCGGGGACCTTGCGCAGTTCCTCGTTGCCGAGGCGGGTGCCGGCGAGTTCGTCGAGCAGCGCCGTGTCGTACGCGCGCAGCCGCTCGGGGGTGACCAGGTGCTCGGAGAGTTCCGCGTCGAGTGCGAGCAGGTCGCTGACCAGGTCGGGGACCGACTTGGTCAGCGCGGGGTACGGGCCGGGGGCCTCGCGCAGGACGCGCGCGGCGAGCTGGAAGCGGGTGGCGTCGGCGAGCAGCCGGGCGCTGGGCTCCAGGCCGATGCGCAGGCCGTGGTCCTTCAGCAGCTGGCCGGCGAAGGCGTGGTAGGTGGAGATCCGGGGCTCGCCGCCGGCCGCGGCCTCGGCGCCGGCGCCGAGGGCGGCACCGGGGATGTCGGCCGGCGAAGGGTCCGGGTCGGTGATGCCGGCCTGCGCGAGGGCCGCCCGGACGCGCTCGGCGAGTTCACCCGCGGCCTTGTTCGTGAAGGTCAGGCCGAGGACCTGGGAGGGTGCGACCGTTCCGGTGCCGACCAGCCAGACCACCCGGGCGGCCATGACCGTGGTCTTCCCGGATCCGGCGCCGGCCACGATCACCTGCGGGGCGGGCGGGGCGGTGATGCAGTCCACCTGTTCGGGGGTGAACGGGATGCCGAGGAGCTCCTTGAGCTGCTCGGGGTCGGTGAGGCGGGGGGACGGGCGCGCGGACACCCGGAAAGGCTAGCCGTCCGGGCCGACATCCCCCGCGATCCGTCTCACACCCCGGGCGGCTGCGACACGGGTCACTCCACGGTCTGGCGGCCCTCCGGGCGGGCGCTGCACGAGCTGCGGAAGGAGCAGTGGTCGCACTGGCGGCCGGGGGCGGGGACGAACCTCTCGTCGAGGACGCGGCCGGCGGCGGTCGCCAGCAGGTCGCCGACCCACTCGCCGGAGGAACCCGGCGACAGCGGCTCCTGCCCCTGGACCTTGGGCACGGTCGCGCCGCCGTCGCGCACGGCGGCACCCTGGCGCAGGTGGACCAGTTCGGCGCCGCCCGGCGCGGGCCGCGCGCCGTCGAACGCCCCGTCGACCGCGCCCTCGCGGACGGCGAGCTGGTACACGGCGAGCTGCGGGTGCCGGGCGACCTCGTCCCTGGTCGGCGCGGACTTGCCGGTCTTGAAGTCGACGACGTACGCACGCCCCTGCGGGTCCGCCTCGACCCGGTCCATGCT
Source organism: Streptomyces sp. NPDC059851 (assembly GCF_042732005.1). Classification (NCBI taxonomy): domain Bacteria; kingdom Bacillati; phylum Actinomycetota; class Actinomycetes; order Kitasatosporales; family Streptomycetaceae; genus Streptomyces; species Streptomyces sp. NPDC059851. The sequence continues at coordinate 18,134 of NZ_JBHWJJ010000068.1, forward strand.
GCCCCGGATCCGGACGGCGTACTCGCCCGCTTCGAGCGTGACGTCGAAGTCGTGCTCCGTGGCGACCGCCGCCCTGCCGCCTCGGTCGGTGGTGTGCCAGCGCAGGAAGCGCTCCAGGGCCGCCCGGGCGTTGTCCTTCTCCTGCCGGGACTTCCAGGGGGCGTCGAAGGCGAGGGCGTCCCAGACCGAGTCCAGGCGTTCCATCAGGACGGCGAGGTCGGCGGGGGTGCGGCCGGAGGCGACCTCGTCGGCGAGGACGTGGACGACGTTGCCGAAGCCCTGGGCGGCGGTGGCCGGGGCGTCGGCCTTGACCTCGCGGCCGAGGAACCACTGGAGGGAGCAGGTGTTGGCGAGCTGGTCCAGGGCGCTGCCGGAGAGGGCGACGGGCCGGTTGCGGTCGCGGAGCGGGACGCTGCTGCGGGTGGGCTCGTACAGGCCCCACCAGCGCTGCGGGTGCGCGGCGGGGACCAGGGGCCGGTCGTCCTCGTCGGTGAGCGCGGCGAGGCGGGCGAGGCGGCGGGCGGCGGCGTCGCGGAGCGCGGGCGTGGCGTCGGGGTCGACGGTGGTGGCGCGCAGCTCGGCGACGAGCGCCGGGACGGCCAGCGGGCGGCGCGGGCGGCCGGCGACGTCCTTGGGGGTGACCCCGAGCTCGGTGAGGAAGCGGGAGGGCTGGTCGCCGTCCTCGGCCGGGGCCTTGACGGCGGTGACGACGAGCCGCTCGCGGGCGCGGGTGGCGGCGACGTAGAACAGGCGGCGTTCCTCGGCGAGGAGGGAGCCGGGGCTGAGGGGCTCGGCGAGCCCGTCGCGACCGATCCGGTCGGCTTCGAGGAGGGAGCCGCGGCGCCGGAGGTCGGGCCAGAGGCCCTCCTGCACGCCGGCGACGACGACGAGCCGCCACTCCAGGCCCTTGGAGCGGTGCGCGGTCATGAGCCGGACGGCCTCGCGGCGGGTGGCGCGGCGGGTCAGGGTGTCGGCGGCGATGTCCTCGGCTTCGAGCTGTTCGAGGAAGTTCAGGGCGCCGCGGCCGCCGGTGCGCTCCTCGGCGCGGGCGGCGGTGTCGAAGAGGGCGCACACGGCGTCGAGGTCCCGGTCGGCGTTGCGGCCGGCCGGACCGCCGCGGCGGGCATTGCGCTCCAGCCGCTGGGGCCAGGGGGTGCCGTCCCAGAGGGTCCACAGGGCCTCTTCGGCGGTGCCGCCGCCCTGGAGCAGCTCGCGGGTCTTGCGCAGCAGCAGGCCGAGGCGCTGCGCACCCCGGGCGTACGCCGGGTCGTGCGCGACGAGGCGCTCCGGTTCGGCGAGGGCGCGGGCGAGCAGCACGTCCGAGGGAGCGGGCACCGTGACGCCGGCGGCCCGCTCCTCGTCCCGCAGGGCGCGCCCGAGCCGCCGCAGGTCGGCGGCGTCCATCCCGCCGAGCGGCGAGGTGAGCAGCGTGAGCGCCGCGTCGACCCCCACCCACCCGGCGTCGGCCCCTGCCTCGACGGCCCCGGCGGCCCCGACCGCAACCGTCCCAGCCGTCCCGGCGGCCCCGACCACAACGGCCTGCTCGGCCTGCTCGGCCTGCTCGGCCTGTTCCACCGGCCCCGCGTGCGCGGCTGCGTCTGCGGCCCCGGGCTCCTCGGCCGCTCCGGCGGCCCCTGGTGCACCGACCGCTCCGCGGGGCCCGGGCACGGTGGGGCGGACGGCGTGGGAGGGGGCGGCCAGGGCGGCGGCGCGGAGGGCGGTCAGGAGCGGTGACACCGCCGGCTCGTGGCGGAGCGGGATGTCCGCGCCGTCGGTCTCGGCCGGGACCCCGGCCGCGATCAGGGCCCGCCGCATCGCGGGCAGGGTGCGGCCGCCGGCCCGGACGAGGACGGCCATGTCCTGCCAGGGCACGCCGTCCTCCAGGTGGGCGCGGCGCAGGACGTCGGCGATGTTGTCCAGCTCGGCGCCGGCCGTCGGGTACGTGTACACCTCGACCTGGCCGCCGTCCCGGGTCGGCGTGAGCCCGCGGTGCGCCCGGACCGCGTCGGCGGGCAGCCGGGGCACCGGCATGCGGGTGGTGAGCAGGCGGGTCGCGGCCAGCAGGTTCGCGGCCGAGCGGCGGCCCACGGTCAGGGCGCGGACGGCGGCGCCGGGGAAGGCGCCCTGGAAGTCGAGGGTGTTGTTGATGTCGGCGCCGCGGAAGGCGTAGATCGACTGGTCCGGGTCGCCGAACGCGACCAGGGTGCCGCCCGGCCCGGCGAGGGCCTGGAGCAGGCGCAGCTGGGAGGCGTCCGTGTCCTGGAACTCGTCCACGTAGATCACGTCGTACGCGGCGGACAGCGCGGGCGTCCGCTCGGCGAGCAGGACGGCGCGGTGCAGGAGCTCCGCGTAGTCCAGCGTGCCCTGCATGTCGAGGACGTCCAGGTACTCGGAGAGGAAGGCGGCCGCGGCCTTCCAGTCGGGGCGGCCCTGTCGGGAGGCGAACGCGTCCAGCGCGCCCGGGCCGAGGCCCAGCTCGCGGGCGCGGGCGAGGACGGCGCGGACCTCGTCGGCGAAGCCGCGCGTGGTGAGCGCGGCCCGCAGGTCGTCGGGCCAGCGGATGGACCGGATCTCGCGTTGGCCCTCCAGCAGGGTGCGGACCATGACGTCCTGCTCTGGCCCGGACAGGAGCCGAAGCGGGTCGGCGAAGAGGTCGGTGTCCTGGTGGGCGCGGACCAGCCCGTAGCAGAAGGAGTGGAAGGTGGTCGCCTGCGGGGCGCGGGCGCCGCCGAGCCGCAGGGCGGTCCGGTCGCGCAGTTCCACGGCCGCCTTGCGGCTGAAGGTCAGGATCAGGATGCGGGCGGGGTCCGCCCCGGCCTCGACGCGGGCGGCGGCCGCCTCCACGAGGGTGGTCGTCTTCCCGGTGCCGGGTCCGGCGAGGACCAGCAGCGGTCCGGTGGTGTGATCAACCACCGCCTGCTGTGCTGCGTCCAGCACAGGGGGCTCCGCCCGCCGCGGCCCGCTGCGTACGAGGCGGTACGCGTCCGGGGTCCGCTTGCGCCGCCGTTCGGGGCGGTCGGAGAAAGAGGTGATCACGTGGGGTGCCGGTCCTGGTGGGTCTGCTGCGGTTGCTGCCACGGCGCATGCCGAAGAGGCAACGCTACGGCAAGCGGGACGTCCCGCGCAGTTCGCCGAGGTCCGGCGCGGGCAGCCGTCCCGGGTGCCGGACCGACCCCCGTCCCGGACGGCGGGAGCCGTCTCCGGCGGGCGGTCACGGGTCCCCCGTACGGTCCTCGGCCCGGGCGCCCCACTCCCCTCGGGGGCACTCCGTGGTCGAAGCTGTCACATGTGACCCTCGTCCCCTTCCTCGCTCGCGCCGCTCCCGTCCCAACGGGCCCGCCGCATGTCGAGCCGCGCCTCGCCGGCGGCCGTCAGCCGCAGCGGGGTGGACTCGGCGCGGTAGTGCTCCAGGGCCCGGTGCTCGCTGCCGGGCAGGGGGCGGCCGTCCGCCCGTACGACGCGCCACCAGGGCACGGCGCCCCCGTACAGGGCCATCACCCGGCCGACTTGGCGCGGCCCTCCCTCGCCGAGCCACTCGGCGACGTCCCCGTAGGTCATCACCCGGCCGGGCGGAATCCGTTCGGCCGTGTCCAGCACGCGCTCCGCGTACGCGGGCAGTTCCTCGCTCATCGCGCCCATGGTGCCGCACGTCGCGGAGGCTCCTGCGGAGTGTTTCCTTCCGTACCGGCGCGCACCCTGATGCCTGCCGCGCCTGCCGGTCCGTGCCACCATCTTCCGGGCGGTGACTGGTGATACGTGATCAAGAAGAGACGGATGTGACGACGAAGGAGCAGGGTGTGAGCCCTCCGGACGGCGCGACCGAGGACGACGGATCGCGCCCAGAGCCGCGCCCGCATCCGGAGCCGGGCCCCGAGCCGGGCCAGCGCCCCGGCGAGCCCTCCGCGCGCTCCGGAGCCTCAGGGCCCACTGGACCCACCGGACCCACGGCCCCCGTCGAACCCGTCCAACCCGCCGGACCCGCCGGACCCGCCGGCACCGCCGGCACCGCGGGACGCGCGGACGCCGCCGAGCAGGGCGAGGTCGCCGAGGTCGTCGAGGTCGACGAGCCGCTGCTCGCCGCCCGCGTCCACCGGCCCTCCGACCTGGTCCGCCTCCTCGTCGGCGTCCTCGGCATCGCCGTGGTCCTCGCCATCGCCGCCTTCGCCCACGGCACCACCGCCGGCCTGGAGGCCGACATCAGCCAGGGCACCGGCGCCGCCCCCGACCTGCTGATCCAGGTCGCCGGCCTGGTGTCGAGCATCGCCGTCCTGCTCGTGCCCGTCGCCTTCGCCATCGAACGGCTGATCAAACGCGACGGGCTGCGCATCGCCGACGGCGTGCTCGCCGCCGTCCTCGCCCACGGGGTGACCCTGGCCACCGACCTGTGGGTCTCCGAGGGCGCCCCCGACTCCATCCAGGACGCCCTGACCCGGGCCACCGGAGCCGGCGGTGCCCTCACCGACCCGGTGCACGGCTACCTCGCGCCCGTGATCGCGTACATGACCGCGGTCGGGATGACGCGCCGGCCCCGCTGGCGGGTCGCCCTGTGGGTGGTACTGCTCCTCGACGCGTTCGCGATGCTGGTGAGCGGCTACACCACCCCGTTCTCGATCATCCTGACGGTACTGATCGGCTGGAGCGTGGCGTACGGGACCCTGTACGCCGTCGGCTCGCCGAACGTCCGCCCGACCGGGCAGCACCTCCTCGCCGGCCTGCGCCACGTCGGCTTCCAGCCGGTCAGCGCCGCACGCGCGGAGATCGCCGACGGCGCCGACGCCTCCGAGGTCAGCGACCGCGGACGCCGCTACCACGTGACCCTGGAGGACGGCCCGCCCCTCGACGTCACCGTCGTCGACCGCGAGCAGCAGGCCCACGGGTTCTTCTACCGGGTGTGGCGCCGGATGACCCTGCGCGGCATCACCACCCGGCGCAGCCTGCAGTCGCTGCGCCAGTCGTTGGAGCAGGAGGCGCTGCTCGCGTACGCGGCCATCGCCGCCGGGGCCAACGCGCCGAAGCTGATCGCCACCTCCGAGCTCGGGCCGGACGCCGTCATGCTCGTGTACGAGCACCTGGACGGGCGGCCCCTGGACTCCCTCCCCGACGCGGAGATCACCGACCGCCTCGCCCACAACGCGTGGGAGCAGGTGCGGGCCCTGCAGTCGCGGCGGATCGCACACCGCCGGCTCACGGGTGACGCCCTGCTGGTGGATCGTTCCGGCAAGGTGGTCCTCACCGACCTGCGCGGCGGCGAGATCGCGGCCGGCGAGTTGGTCCTGCGGATGGACATCGCTCAGCTGCTCACCACGCTCGGCCTACGGGTCGGCGCGGAGCGGGCGGTGGCCTCGGCGGTGGCGGTGCTCGGCCCGGACGCGGTGGCGGACTGCCTGCCGCTGCTCCAACCGATCGCGCTGAGCCGGTCCACCCGGGCGACCCTGCGCAAGCTGGCCCGGGAACGCGCCGACCGGCAGCGGGAGGCCGTACTGGAGTCCTCGCGGGCGGCGAAGGCCGCGCGGGAAGCGGCCGCCGGGGCGAAGTCCGGGGCGGTCTCGGCCGCGGACCGCGCGGCCGACCGCAAGGCGGAGAAGCGGGCTCTGGACGACGCCCTGGAAGGGGCCCGCGAGGAGGACCTGCTGAGTCAGATCCGCCGGCAGGTGCTGCTGATCCGGCCGCAGGCCCTCGTGGAGCCGGCCCGGTTGGAGCGGATCCGGCCGCGCACGCTGGTGTCGTTCATCGCCGGCGCCTTCGGCGCGTACTTCCTGCTCACCCAGCTCGCCCACGTGGACTTCGCGACGATCGTCGGCGAGGCCGAATGGGGCTGGGTGGGGGCCGCGCTGGCCTTCTCGGCGCTTTCGTACGTCGCGGCGGCGATGAGCCTGCTGGGCTTCGTGCCGGAGCGGGTGCCGTTCCTGCGGACGGTGGTCGCGCAGGTGGCGGGGTCCTTCGTGAAACTGGTCGCGCCCGCGGCGGTGGGTGGCGTCGCGCTGAACGCGCGGTTCCTCCAGCGGGCGGGGGTCCGGCCGGGGCTGGCCGTGGCCAGTGTGGGCGCCTCGCAGCTGTTCGGGCTGGCGTGCCACATCCTGCTGCTGCTGGCCTTCGGCTACCTGACCGGAACCGAGAAGACGCCGGAGATGACGCCGTCCCGGACGGTCATCGCGGGTCTGCTGACGGTGGCGGTGCTGGTGCTCGTCGTCACGGCGGTGCCGCTGCTGCGGAAGTTCGTGGTGACCCGGGTGCGGGCCCTGTTCGCCGGTGTGGTGCCGCGCATGCTGGACGTGCTCCAGCGGCCCCAGAAACTGCTGACGGGCATCGGCGGGATGGTGCTGCTGACCGGCTGCTTCGTGATGTGCCTGGACGCGTCGATCCGCGCGTTCGGGGGCGGCGAGGCCCTCAGCTACGCCAGCATCGCGGTGGTCTTCCTGGCGGGCAACGCCCTGGGCTCGGCGGCGCCCACGCCGGGCGGCATCGGCGCGGTGGAGACCACGTTGACGCTGGGCCTGATCGCCGCCGGCCTGGACAAGGAGGTCGCCATCTCGGCGGTCCTGCTGTTCCGCCTGATGACGTTCTGGCTGCCGGTCCTGCCGGGGTGGCTGTCCTTCAACTACCTGACCCGCAAGGAAGCGATCTAACCGGCCCGATCGCGTCCCGGCTGCCGCCCGAACGGGTCCGTGCGCGGGCGGGGTGCGGGGCGCGGTCGCAGGATGGGGGTATGTCGAAGAACGTGCTGCGCCTCGCCGGTGCCGTTGCCCTCGCCGGGGCACTGGCGGCGGTCAGTGCGTGTTCCGGCGGGGAGGAGCGGACGACTCCCCGGGCCGGCGGTACCGAGGGGGCCGCACCGCTCCGGTGGAGCGAGTGCCCCGCGCCCGATGCCGCGCAGGGTGGCGGGGAGGCACCGCCCAAGGGCTGGGAGTGCGCCACGCTGCACGTGCCCCTCGACTACGCGGAACCGGAGGGCGAGACCATCCCGATCGCGCTGATCCGGGCCAGGGCCCGCAACGAGGGCGGGCGGATCGGGTCGCTCGTGTTCAACTTCGGCGGGCCCGGAGGGTCCGGGATCAGCACGCTGCCCGGCGCCGCGAAGGACTACGGGGCCCTGCGGGAGCGGTACGACCTGGTGAGCTTCGACCCCCGCGGGGTCGGGCGGAGCGCGCCGGTGCTGTGCGGGACCGACCGGCAGCTCGACACGTACTACGCGCAGGACTCCACCCCCGAGTCGCCCCAGGAGGAAAAGGCCCTGACGGACGCGGCCCGGCGGTACCAGGCGGCCTGCAAGGCGCGCTCCGGGAAGGTGCTGCCGCACGTCGGCACCGAGAACGCCGCCCGTGACCTCGACCGGATCCGCCAGGCCCTCGGCGACGAGAAGCTGAACTACTTCGGGATCTCGTACGGAACCGAGCTCGGCGGGGTCTACGCACACCTCTTCCCGAAGAACGTCGGGCGGGCCGTCTTCGACGCCGTCGTGGACCCGACCAAGACCTCCGAGGAGGGCGCGCTCGGCCAGGCCAAGGGCTTCCAGCTGGCCCTCGGCAACTTCGCACAGGACTGCGTGGACCGCGGCGCGGAGTGCCGGCTCCAGGGCAGTACGGCCAAGGAGATCGAGGACGACATCGTCAGGCTGCAGAAGAGCCTCGCCGACAAGCCCATCCCCGGCATCGGGGGCCGGATGCTCACGGACTCCGCCGCGACCAACGGGATCGCGCAGGCCCTGTACTCGCAGGAGCTGTGGCCGCTGCTGGAGCAGGGGATCGACGAGGCCGAGGGCGGGCAGGGACAGCTGCTGATGGCGCTGTCCGACGCGCTCAACGGGCGGGACCGCAACGGCCGCTACAGCAACATCGGCGCCGCCAACACGGCGATCAACTGCGCCGACTTCAAGGGCCGGTACGACCTCGCGGAGACCAAGGCCAGGTTGCCGGAGTTCCGGGCGGCTTCCCCCGTCTTCGGGGACTTCCTCGGCTGGGCCATGATGAGCTGCACCGGCTGGCCGGTGGAGGGCGCGTGGGAGACCCCGGACGTCTCGGCGCCCGGCGCGGCCCCCATCGTGGTGATCGGCAACACCGGCGACCCGGCGACCCCGTACGAGGGGGCCCGCAAGATGGTCGAACGGCTCGGTCCCGGCGTCGGCGTGGAGCTCACGTACAAGGGGCAGGGGCACGGGGCGTACAACAGCGGCGACCCCTGCGTGCAGCAGGCGGTGAACTCCTACCTGCTGGACGGGAAGGTGCCGCCCGCCGGCACCGTGTGCACCGCCGCTCCCGCCGCCTCCCCCTCGCCCACCGGCCCCGTCGCCCCCATCGGCTGAGCGGACGGCGGCGGTGGGCGGGCGGGGCCGCAGAGGGCGGCGGCTACGGCGAAGGGCCCCGCTGCGCTCGCGCGCGGCAGGGCCCTCCCCCGTGGTGCGGAGCGGCTGCTAGTAGACCGGCTTCTGCGGCTCGACCTGGTGGACCCAGCCGATGACGCCGCCGCCGACGTGGACCGCGTCCGCGAAGCCGGCGGACTTCAGGACCGCCAGGACTTCCGCACTGCGGACACCCGTCTTACAGTGCAAGACGATCCGCTTGTCCTGCGGGAGGTCCTGGAGGGCGGTGCCCATCAGGAACTCGCCCTTGGGGATCAGCCGCGCGCCCGGGATGGAGACGATCTCGTACTCGTTCTTCTCGCGGACGTCGATGATGTCGATGTCCTCGCCCTCGTCGATCCACTCCTTGAGCTGCTTCGGAGTGATCGTCGAGCCGGCCGCCGCCTCCTGGGCCTCCTCCGACACGACGCCGCAGAAGGCTTCGTAGTCGATGAGCTCCTTGACGGTCGCGTTCGGGCCGCAGACCGCGCAGTCGGGGTCCTTGCGGACCTTGACCTGGCGGTACTGCATCTCCAGGGCGTCGTAGATCATCAGGCGGCCGACCAGCGGCTCGCCGACGCCCGTGAGGACCTTGATGGCCTCGGTGACCTGGATGGAGCCGATGGACGCGCAGAGCACGCCCAGGACGCCGCCCTCGGCGCAGCTCGGGACCATGCCCGGCGGCGGGGGCTCCGGGTAGAGGCAGCGGTAGCAGGGGCCGTGCTCGGACCAGAAGACGGAGGCCTGGCCGTCGAAGCGGTAGATCGAGCCCCAGACGTAGGGCTTGCCCAGCAGCACGCACGCGTCGTTGACGAGGTAGCGCGTGGCGAAGTTGTCCGTGCCGTCGACGATCAGGTCGTACTGGGCGAAGATGTCCATCACGTTGTCGGCTTCGAGCCGCTCCTCGTGGAGGACCACGTTCACGTACGGGTTGATGCCCAGCACCGTGTCGCGCGCGGACTCGGCCTTGGAGCGGCCGATGTCCGACTGGCTGTGGATGATCTGGCGCTGCAGGTTCGACTCGTCGACCTCGTCGAACTCGACGATGCCCAGGGTGCCGACGCCGGCCGCGGCGAGGTACATCAGGGCGGGCGAGCCCAGGCCGCCCGCTCCGACGGCGAGCACCTTCGCGTTCTTCAGGCGCTTCTGACCGTCCATCCCGACGTCCGGGATGATCAGGTGGCGGGAGTACCGACGGACCTCGTCAACGGTGAGCTCAGCAGCTGGCTCGACCAGGGGTGGCAGCGACACGGGGACTCCGTAGATGGGTAAGTCGAACGGTGGTTCTTTCCGTAACACTGCCACGCCCTTCTTCATTCCGAGACACCCGGTCCGATGCGTGAGACGATTTCGTCCCAGTACGCGGGCATCGAAGCCCAGGGGTCCCGGTCGCGGCTCCCGCGCCGGTCGGTGAACCAGATGGTCCCGGCTCCCTGCCAGCGGGCGATCCGCAGGGCCTCTTCGAGGTGCGTGCGCGGGACCCCGTGGACGAGGTGGCAGAACCGCTCCGGCGGGTGATCGGCGGTCCACTCCGCCACCTGCGACCAGCGGTAGTCGGTCCACGCCCCGGAGAACGTGACGAGCTGGTCGGCGGCCTCCGCGTAGCCCTCGTAGGGGTGGGTGCCGTGCCCCAGTACGATCCGCAGGCCCTCGCCGAGGCCGCGCAGGGCGTCGGTGACCCGGCGCACCGCGGCCAGTCCGCCCGGGTCGGCCGGCGCCCGGTCCAGGTAGAAGCCGCCGACCCGGTACCAGTCGGCGAAGCGGTGGGCGTCGGAGACGAGTTCCCCGAACGACCGCGCACCGTCCCGCACCGCGAGGTGCCCGAGTACGGTGCCACCGGCCTCGCGGAGCCGGCCGACGGCCTCCGTGCAGTGCGGGTCGGGCCGGGTGCCGGGCCCGTCCGCGATGTTGAGCACGGCCCAGTGCAGCGGGGTGCCGGGGCGGGTCAGCTCGGCCCATTCGACGGGGGCGAGCAGCGGGTGCGCGTAGCCGGGGATGCCGAGGCCGAGGCGGCCGGCCCCGGTGGCGGCGGGTGCCGCGGCCTGTGTGGTCAGATGCGGCACGCCGCCTCCATCCAAATGTCCGCGAGGGACTCCTCCAGGTTGATGCGGGGCCGCCAGCCCAGGCGGTCCCGGGCGGTGCGCACGTCGGCCTGCTGCCAGGCGCCGCAGCCGTCCGGGTAGGGGTACGGGGCCGGCGGCGGGGCCGCGGCGGCCAACTGCTCGGCGGTGGCCTCGGAGCGCGGGGCGCCGATGGCGGCGAGCGCGCCGGCCCGGGGGCCGGGGTGCCCGTGGGAGCCGTGGGATCCGTGGAGCCCGTGGGCTTGCGGGTGCGACTGGTGGGGCCCGGCGTGGGGTCCGCCGTGGGGGACGTCGAGCTCGTGCAGGGCTCCGCCGTATCCGGCGACCCGGGCCAGGACGGCGGCCGCGTCCCGCAGTCGGACCGCCCGGCCGGTGCCGATGTTGACGACGCCCTGGGCGGCGGAGAGCGAGGCGGCGTGCACGGCCCGCGCCACGTCCCGTACGTCTACGAAGTCGCGCTGGACGCCGAGCCCGCTGAGCTTGAGCTCGCCGTCGCCGGACTGCATGGCGCGCCGCATGGCCTCGGCGAGCCTGCCCAGCGGGGAGCCGGCGGGCGTGCCGGGCCCGACGGGCGAGAAGACCCGCAGGACGACGGCGTCGAGCCCGGAGCCGAGCACCAGCTCGGTGGCGGCGAGTTTGCTGACGCCGTACGGCCCGCCGGGTCTGGGCACGGCGTCCTCGGCCGTGGACGATCCGGGCTGGCTGGGCCCGTACTCGGAGGCGCAGCCGAGCTGGACGAGGCGGGCGCCGCAGCCGCTGCGGCGCAGCGACTCGCAGATGGTGGCGACGGCGACGGTGTTGTGCCGGGTGAGCTCGCGGGCTCCGCCGCGGGTGGCGCCGGCGCAGTTGATGACGACTCCGGGGTGGACGGCGTCGAGGAACCGGGTGAGGGCGCCTGGGCTGCCGGTGGCCAGGTCGAAGCGGACGTCGGCGTCGTCGCCCCGGCCGAGCGCGGTGAGCTGGACGGCGGGGTCGGCGAGCAGCCGGTCGGCGACGTAGCGGCCGAGGTATCCGTTGGCTCCGATCAGCAGCACCCTCATCGCGCGGTCCCTCGGTCGGTGGGCTGGCCGGTCATGCTGTGTCTCCTTGGTCGATGGGCTGGGGGAAGGTCGTCGGGTGGGGGAAGGGGCGGGGCCCGGCGCTCCGGCGTCGGCCGCGGGAGCGGCGGGCCGGGCGGCGGGCGTCGGGAGCGGGGGGTGGCACGCCGCTCAGGTCCGGGGGTGCGCGGAGGCGCGGGCCAGCACGGGGACGGCGAAGAGGAGGAGGCCTGCTGCGGCGGCGGGCACCGCGGCCGCAGCAGGGACGAGGGCGAGGGCGAGGGCTGCGGTGACGGGCCCGAGGGGGGCGCCGTGGCCGAGCAGCAGCCGGGTGAGGAAGAGGAGCAGGGCGAGTGGGAGGGCGAGCGGGACGGCGGCTCCGGCGAGGAGGGCCGCGCCGGCGGCGGCCGTGGTGAAGCCCGCGGCGGTGCCGATCAGCAGCGGCCGGGCCCCGTCGGCGAAGTCGTCCAGGGCGCGGCTGGCGGCGAGGCGGCGCCGGGCCAGGGCGGCGTACCCGGCGGCGGCGAGGTGGCCGGGGACCGCGGCGAGGGCGAGGGCGGTACCGAGGTGGCTTCCGTGGCGGTGGACGGCCCAGCCGGCGACGGCCGCGCCGAGCAGCAGGACGGCCCGGGCGGCCCAGGAGGTGCGGCCGGCGGGCGACCGCCCGTGGGGTCCGGGCAGGACGACGGCGGAGGCTGCGGCGAGGGCGGCGACGGCGCCCGCGTACGGCGCGGCGGCGGCCGCCGCCGCGCAGGCGAGCGCCCCGGGCAGCAGGGCGAGCCCGAAGCGGCGCAAGGCGCGGGCGTCGGCCGGGCCGGCGGCGGCGGGCGCGGGCGGCTCCTCCTCGCGCGGGGTGCGGGCGTACAGCTCCTCGGCGAGGGAGAAGACGTCGCGGTGCCGGAACCGGGCGGCGGTGCGGTCGGTGATCCCCTGCGCTTCCAGGCCGGCGGCGATCTCCAGGGGGTCCACGGCCCGCTCGCACAGGGCCCGGTGCCGGTGGAGCAGGATCTTGACGGGGTCGCCGGCGGCCCGGCGGCGGGGGGCCGCGGCTAGGGGGGCGGCTTCGTCGAGGGTCATACCGCGGCCTCCGGGTTCGGGGCCCACGAGGGGCTCGTCCAGTGGCCCGGGACCCGGGCCTCGGGGGGCTGTTCGAAGGGGACGGTGGGGGCGGCCCGGCCGGGGCCGCGGGCCAGCAGCCACAGGTAGGCCTCGCGGAAGGCGGCGACGTTCTGCTCGGTGGTGAACAGTTCGAGGGCCCGGGCGCGGGCTGCCGCGCCGAGGCGCCGGGCCCGTTCGGGGTCGTTCAGCAGGGACAGGCAGGCGTCGGCGAGTGCCCGGGGATTGCGCGGCGGAACCACGAGGCCGGTGCCGCCGATGACTTCGCAGACGGCGCCGACGTCCGTGGACACGGTGGCCCGGCCGCAGAACATCGCCTCGGCCAGGGTGATCGGGAATCCCTCGATCACCGAGGACAGCACGGCGACCCGCCCGCATCCGTAGGCGTCGGCCGGGGTGGGGGCCTCGGGGCCGCCGATCTCCTCGAAGGTGACCGGGTTCTCCCCCGCCGTGACCGCGTCGGCGGCCTCGTCGGGGAAGAGCTGTGCGGCGAGGGAGCGGCAGTCGGCGAGGTAACCGGGGACCGCGGCCGTGGCGAAGATCCGCAGCCGGGTGTCCGGGGCGGTCCTGCGGACCTCGGCGAAGGCGTGCAGCAGGGCGACGAGGTCCTTGGCGGGCTCGACCCGGCCCACCCAGACCAGCGTGTCCGGGTCCCCGCGGTCCGGGTCCTCCCCGACCGTGGCGAATCGGTCCGCCTCCATCCCCGGGTACACCGTCCGCATCCGGTCCCGGGTGGCCCCGCACCGCTCCTGCCAGCGCCGGGCGTGCGCGTTGCCGGCGACGAGCAGGTCCGCCCGGGCGTAGATCTCGCAGGCGAGCCGTACGTGGAAGGCCGCGAGCAGGGCCCGCACGGCGAGCCGCGGACCGCCCGCCGGGTCGCCCGCCCCGCCCCGGGCGGGGGCGGGGTCCGCGGAGCGCTCCAGGTAGTGCGCCCGCAGCCGGACCCCGTATTCGGTGACGAGCAGCGGCACCCCGAAGAAGCGTTTGGCCAACAGTCCGGGCAGGGCGGCCACACCACCGGCGGCGGCGTGGCAGACGTCCACCTCGCGCAGGTCCTCGTACCAGTCGAGGGACAGCGGCCGCAGCAGCTGCTCCAGGGCGTCCACGAACTCCAGCAGGTCCGCGACCTGCGCGCACCGTACGGAGCGGCGCGCGCCGGGGGCCCGACAGGCGGCCTCCACGGCGCGCACCGCCGTCTCGGAACGCAGGGCGGCGTACAGGCCGCCCTGCTCGCGGGCGAGTTCGGCGAGTCCGTAGAGGCCGGCCGCGAAGGGCCCGGCCTCGCCGGCGCAGATCCCCCGGACGAGGTCCTTGAAGCAGTCGGCGAAGCGCCTGCGTTCACGCCGGGGGTAGCTCCGCCCGTCGTCCGCGGGCGCCCACAGCGGGGCGGTCCATACGCGGGTGACGTGCTCGGGGAGCACGACCCGGCCGCGCTCCTCCTGTTCGGCGCTCCGGCTCAGCGCGTAGAGCTCGAACTCGTGCTGCGGCAACCCGCGCACGAGGCGGTCGCACCACAGCCTCGCCTCTCCCGTCGCATACGGATAACCACCTTCGGTGAGCAGTCCGATCCGCACGAGTGGCACCCCCGATCTCCCGTTTCCGGCGGCCTCCGTCGGTCCGGTGGCCCGCCGCGGGGAAACTCAATCGGATGTGCCGGTCTGCGCCGCCACCACGTCCGGTAAGTCAAGCCGAACGAGG
>NZ_JBHWJJ010000068.1:32410-40616 GCF_042732005.1 Streptomyces sp. NPDC059851
TGTGTGCTGGTGCGGTTAGTGTTTGTGTTCGTGGCGGCCACCGGAAGGGGTGAAGAGTCGTAACTTTCCCGTACGGTTCGCGTTCGAGAGCGCTAACAAAGGGGCAGCTGCGGGTGCGGCCCGCGGCACGTCAGTTCCCGGGGAACACCCAGGGATTGGGCTTGCAGGAGATCCCGCCGATGTCGAGGGACTTCGTTTGCTGCTGCATGATCGGCGCGAGGGCGCCCGGGGTCTGGCAGTTCACGTGGCCGTGGCCGAGCCGGTGGCCCACCTCGTGGTTGATGAGCATCTGCCGGTAGGCGAGCATCTGGTCGGGGCCGTACGTGGGAGAGCCCTGGGCCCAACGGAAAGCGTTGATCATCACGCGTTCGGTGGACGCGGAGTCGCAGCTGACGTTGTCGATGGTCGTGTCCAGGTCGGACTTCGCGCACCACACGCCGGTGGTGACGGGGCTGGCCAGGGTGATCACGAACTCGGCCTCGCCGCCCGGAACGCGCTCGAAGGTCTTGGAGCCGCCGTGGCCCCAGCTCCGGTCGTCGTTGAGGGTGCGGTGGACGGCCTCGGCGAACAGCTGCGCGTCCAGCCCGATCCCCTGCTCCACGTCGACGCGGTAGCGGACCACCTTGCCCTTGCCGGGGGCGGCCGCGACGCCGGGCACGGTGTCGAAGGTGCCCGGCCCCTTCAGCTTCGCGTCGATCGGCACCTGCTGGGCCATCTTCTGCTCGTACGACAGCTCGGGCGCGGCCGGCGCCGGCGCAGGCGCTTGGGGGGCGGCGGCGCGGTCGTCGGAGCGGGAGGCCGCGGACTGGCCGGGCTGGGCGCGGTCGGAAGCGCTACCGGCGGCTTGCGGGGCGGAGGTGGTGGAGTCACCGCCGGTGAGCACCTGGGTGCCGACGACGACGGCGATCGCAGTGGTGACGGCCACGGCGGCCATGCCGCGGTAGGTGCGGGCCTTGGAGCTGCGGCTGGAGGACCGTTCCTCCTCGTACTCGTCCTCGTCTTCGGCGGGCGCGGCCTCCTCGCGGGGCGGGGGCACCACGCGGAGCTGCGCGCCGGTGGCGGCGGGGGAGGCGAAGGGATCGGCGGGGTCGGCCCCGGGCTCCGGATCGAGGACGGCCTGCGGGAACCCGGCGGCGGGCGTGCCGAAGGGAGGGGTGCCGGTGTTCAGCACCGCCGCGGAGGCACCGGAGGTCCGCGGTACGCCGCGCCAGTCACCGTAGACGGAGCCGGCGTCGGCGTCGGCGCCCCACGCGTCGCCGGGCTCGCGCTGGTCGGGACGGCCGCCGGGCCGCGCGCCGGGCTCGGGGGCGCCTGCGGGGGCGTAGCCCTGGTGGGTGACGGTGGGTTCGGTGCGGCGGCGCCTGCCGCGCGGCTCCTCGTACGGCGGGTACGGGTCGTGCGGCGGGTACTGGTCGTACCCGGACGGCTGCTCGTACCCGGACGGCTGCTCGTACCCGGGGTGCTGCTCGTACCCCGGCTGCTGCTCGTACCCGGGCTGCTGCTCGTACGCCTGCTGGTGTCCGTACGCCTGCTGGTGTCCGTACCCGGGCCGCTCCCCGTACGGGGGGTACTCCTCGTACACGTCGTACGCGCCGTACGAGGGGTCCGCGGCCGGCTCGGGTGCCGGGTGCGCCGGGGCGGGAGCGGGGGCAGGGCCCTTGCGACTATGTCGTCCCACGGTCGTCAGCCCCTGCCGTCTTCGGTATCTCGGTCGGTGTCGTGCAGCAGTTCCCGGAAGGCGTTCGCCACCGCCTCGGGGTGTTCCATCATCGCCACGTGGCCCGCCTCGGGGAGGCTCAGCAGTCTGGAGCCCCGGAAGGAGGCGGCCGCCTTGCGGGCCGTACGGTACGCGACCAGCTGGTCGCGGCCGCCGTAGACCAGCAGGGTCGGGGCGAGCACCCGCTGCGCCTGGCGCCAGAGCCCGTGTTGCCCGCCGAGGGTGTAGGCGTCGACGATGCCGCGCGTGGAGCGGGTCATCGCCTCCCAGAAGTACGGCAGGGCCATCCGCCGCTCCATCTCGTCGACGGCGTTGCGGAAGTCTTCCGGGCGGACCCGGGAGGGGTCGCCGTAGCAGAGCTGCATCACGCCGCGGGTGCGCTGTTCGGCGGTGAGGCCGCCGGTCAGGCGGTGCAGCAGTCCGGTCATCCCGGGCAGGGCGAGCATTACGGTCGGCAGGGCGGACTTCTGCATGCGCAGGTCGGGCAGCGCGGGCGAGACCAGCGTCAGCGTGCGCACCAGGTCGGGGCGGACGGCCGCGACGCGGGTGCTGACGGCGCCGCCGAGGGAGTTGCCGAACAGGTGGACGGGGCCGCGGCCGCCGGCGTCGAGGTGGCGGATGACCGCGCGTGCCATCGCCGTGACCGAGTAGTCCCGGTCGACCGGCGGCGGGGACCAGCCGAAGCCCGGCAGGTCGACGGCCTCGCAGTCGACGCTGTCCTCCAGGAGGGCCATGAGGGCGGTCCAGTTGGTGGAGGAGCCGCCGAGGCCGTGCACGAACAGGGCGGGTGGCAGTCCGCTGCGGGTCGCGGGCCGGGACCTCACGGTCAGTTCCAGGCCGGGCAGCAGGGCGGTGCGCAGCTGCTCCCCCTCGGCCACCCGGGCGGCTCCCGCCCGGAAGGACGGCTCGGTGGCCGATCGCACACCCGGCAGCTCGGTCGAAGACATGGGGGCAATGTTACGAGACGATCACGTCCGGACTCTTGTGTTCGGCATCACAGATCCGCGCAGGACGCCCGGGCATCCACGTAGCGGCCCAACCGCGATCCTCCTAGGCTCATAGGTGAGGCAGGGACCGCGAGGGGTGGGAAGAAGGGGAGCCAGATGAGTGTCGACCCGGCGGAGCCGGAGACCTTCCGGGGCAAGATCCGCGACGTCCTCGACG
Organism: Streptomyces sp. NPDC059851; assembly: GCF_042732005.1. Taxonomy (NCBI): domain Bacteria; kingdom Bacillati; phylum Actinomycetota; class Actinomycetes; order Kitasatosporales; family Streptomycetaceae; genus Streptomyces; species Streptomyces sp. NPDC059851. The sequence continues at coordinate 35,292 of NZ_JBHWJJ010000068.1, forward strand.
CGGAGGCGCCCGAGGCCGATGCCGCGGAGCAGCGGGCCGAGCTGCAGCCCGAGGAGGACGACGAGCGGGTCACGGGGGTGGACCAGGGCGAGGCCGCCGACGGGGACGCCGTCGACCAGGCCCGGGTGGTGCCCCTGGACGAGGACGACTACCGCTGAGCGGCCCGGGCCCGTCCGGCCGACCGCGCCCGGCCACCCGGACTACCGTTCGGTAACCCCTCCCGGCGCCGCTGACCAGCACCTCCGGGCGGTCCGTACAGCGAGAAAACTCGGCTTCGACCCTACAGATTCGGTTACCGAAAAGTACGATGGCGGGCGCGGCGCAGAGGCATGGGCACTGCGGCAACAGAGAAAGTGGGAGGCGGCGTGACAGCCATCGAGCAGACGGATGCAGCGCGTCCCCGGGGCACGCGCCTGCCGCGCCGAGCCCGACGCAACCAGCTCCTGGGCGCGGCCCAGGAGGTCTTCGTCGCGCAGGGGTACCACGCGGCGGCGATGGACGACATCGCCGAGCGTGCGGGGGTCAGCAAGCCGGTGCTGTACCAGCACTTCCCGGGCAAGCTCGACCTGTACCTGGCGTTGCTGGACCAGCACTGTGAGAACCTGCTCCAGGCGGTGCGCGGCGCGCTGGAGTCGACGACGGACAACAAGCAGCGCGTGGCCGCGACCATGGACGCCTATTTCGCGTACGTGGAGGAAGAGGGCGGCGCGTTCCGCCTGGTCTTCGAGTCCGACCTGACCAACGAGCCGGCGGTGCGCGAGCGCGTCGACCGCGTCTCGCTGGAGTGCGCCGAAGCCATCTCCGACGTGATCGCCGAGGACACCGGCCTGTCGAAGGACGAGTCGATGCTCCTGGCCGTGGGCCTGGGCGGGGTCTCGCAGGTCGTGGCCCGGTACTGGCTCTCCAGCGAGAGTCCGGTGGCCCGCGACAAGGCGGTGGGGCTGCTGACCTCGCTGGCCTGGCGCGGCATCGCGGGCTTCCCGCTGCACGGCTCGGACGGCGCCCCGGCGTGATCCGCTGTTCGCTCGCAGCGTGTCCGCTGCGCGGCTTGCGTGTCGCCTCTGCGGGCTAATGTGGACCGGTACGGCGCGGCTGATCGCGCACAATCGAGCGTCGGAGGGACAAAGCCGTGGAGGTCAAGATCGGCGTGCAGCACGCACCCCGGGAGATCGTGCTGGAGAGCGACTTGAGCGCCGAGGAGCTCGAACGCATCGTCTCCGAGGCGCTGACCGGTTCGGCACCGCTGCTGAGCCTCACCGACACCAAGGGCCGCCGGGTCCTGGTGCCCTCCGACCGCCTGTCGTACGTCGACCTGGGCGAGCCGAGCGCGCGCAAGGTCGGTTTCGGTACGGCCTGACGCCTTTCGGCACGGTCTGACGCGTTCCTGCACGGTCTGGTCCGTTCCGGCGCGCTTTTCGAGAACTGGGCGAAACGGCCCGGTGGTTGATTCCACCGGGCCGTTTCCCTGTCTTCCGCTTCGGGTAGGACCGGGGTGACCGGTTAGCCCCTGACCTGCGGGAGGCCCCCATGCTGCTGATTGAGGCGCTCGGCTCCGTCCTGCTGGGCCTGGCACTGTCGGCAGCGGCCCTGCGGCTGTTCGCCCCCCGGCTGCCGTCGCCGCGCGTCGTGCTGGTCAGCGGGGCGCTGGGGGCCCTGTTCGGGGCCTACCTCACGCAGTACGCGCTCGGCCCGGGGCACGGCACGGTGACCGCGACGCTGGTCGGCTCGGTGCTGGTCTCCGCGGTGGTGTTGTCGCTGCTGCTGCGCCCGGGCAGGCAGTCCGCCTCCCGCCCCGCCCACCGGCCCTTTTCGCTTCCGTCGCGGGGCTGACCGCCGCCGCTGGCGGCGGCGCCCGTAGCACCGGCTCCCCGGCCTGCGGCACATCCGGCCGGGCGGGAGTGCGGCGGATCGGGACCGTCCCGACCGCACGCCCTGGGCACGGCCCTAGGCGGCGAGGCCCAGCGCCGCCATCCGCTTGGTGTGGGCCTTGGTGATCCGGGCGAACATCTCACCGACGGCCGCCAGGTCGAAGCCGGCCGCCATGCCGTCCACCCCGCCGACCAGCATGGTGGACAGGGCGTCGCGCTCGGCGACCACGCGCTGGGCCTGGGAGAGCGCTTCGCCCATCAGGCGGCGGGCCCACAGCGCCAGCCGGCCACCGCAGCGCGGGTCGGCCTCGATGGCGGCGCGCACCTTCTCGACGGCGAAGCCGCCGTGGCCGGTGTCGTCGAGGACGGCGAGCACGAGGGCGCGGGTGTCGGCGTCCAGGTGGCTGGCGACCTCGCGGTAGAAGTCACTGGCGATCGAGTCGCCGACGTACGCCTTGACCAGGCCCTCCAGCCAGTCCGAGGGGGCGGTCTGGCGGTGGAAGTCGTCGACGCCCTTGGCGAAGGGCTCCATGGCGGCGGTGGGCTCGACGTCGATCGCCGCGAGCCGGTCGCGCAGCCGCTCGAAGTGGTGGAACTCGGCGGAGGCCATCTTCGCGAGCTCGGCCTTGTCGTCGAGGGTGGGCGCGAGCTTCGCGTCCTCCGCGAGTCGTTCGAAGGCCGCGAGCTCGCCGTATGCGAGCGCGCCCAGCAGGTCCACGACGGCGGCGCGGTACTGCGGCGAGGCGGAGGCGGTCGCCCAGTCCTGGGCGGCGATACCGGTCGCCTCGGCGGTGGTGCCGTCGTCGGCGGGCGATGCGTTTTCTACGGTCGACATGCTCCGCACAATAGCCCGCCCCCGCACCCCCGACGCCACCACGTCACCACCCGTGACGCCACCACGTCACGCCGTCTTCCGTCCACCCGAACGCGACGACCAGGTGAATTCACCCGACACGCCTGCGCGATTCCGGGGTACAGTGGTAAAGCGCCTGCCGAATACTCGGCGGGCCATCGCATGAGGATGCCCGGTCGGTGGCCCGATCGGCTCCAACCCGACCGCCCTCGGATGATGCGTACGTCCATGCGTACAGCGTCCACGAGGGGCCCCCTCAGCGGCACTGGCGGCTTGAGCGAAGGCAGTGGTCCCGCGCAGCTTCGTACGTACATGCAGTACTGCAAGCCCGGCACGGTACGACCCCCCTCGCCGCCTCGCGCCGCGTCTCACAGAAGAGGCAGCACCCTGACTACGTTCCGAGAACTCGGGATCCTTCCCGAAACCGCCGAAGCCCTCGAAGCCGTCGGCATCGTGACCCCCTTCCCCATCCAGGAGATGACCCTCCCCGTCGCCCTCTCCGGCACGGACGTCATCGGCCAGGCGAAGACCGGAACCGGCAAGACGCTCGGTTTCGGCCTCCCGTTGCTGGAGCGGGTCGTCGTCCCCGCGGACGTCGAGGCCGGCCGGGCCACGCCCGACCAGCTGACCGACTCCCCCCAGGCCCTCGTCGTCGTCCCGACGCGCGAGCTGTGCACGCAGGTCACCAACGACCTGCTGACCGCGGGCAAGGTCCGCAACGTCCGCGTCCTCGCCATATACGGTGGCCGCGCGTACGAGCCCCAGGTCGAGGCGCTCCAGAAGGGCGTCGACGTGATCGTCGGCACCCCGGGCCGCCTGCTCGACCTGGCCGGCCAGCGCAAGCTCGACCTGTCGCACGTCAAGGCCCTGGTCCTGGACGAGGCCGACGAGATGCTCGACCTGGGCTTCCTGCCCGACGTCGAGAAGATCATCAACCATCTGCCGGCCAAGCGCCAGACCATGCTGTTCTCGGCGACCATGCCGGGCGCGGTCATCGGCCTGGCCCGCCGCTACATGACGCAGCCGACGCACATCCGCGCCACCTCGCCCGACGACGAGGGCGCGACCGTCGCCAACATCACCCAGCACGTCTACCGTGCGCACAACATGGACAAGCCGGAGCTCGTGGCCCGCGTCCTGCAGGCCGAGGGCCGCGGACTGGCCATGATCTTCTGCCGCACCAAGCGCACCGCGGCCGACATCGCCGAGCAGCTGGAGCGCCGCGGCTTCGCCTCCGGCGCCGTCCACGGCGACCTGGGCCAGGGGGCGCGCGAGCAGGCGCTGCGCGCGTTCCGCAACGGCAAGGTCGACGTGCTGGTGTGCACCGACGTCGCGGCCCGCGGCATCGACGTCGAGGGCGTGACCCACGTCATCAACTACCAGACGCCCGAGGACGAGAAGACGTTCCTGCACCGGGTCGGTCGCACCGGCCGGGCCGGCGCCAAGGGCACCGCGATCACCCTGGTCGACTGGGACGACATCCCGCGCTGGCAGCTGATCAACAAGGCGCTGGAGCTGGACTTCCACGACCCGGTGGAGACGTACTCCACCTCCCCGCACCTGTTCGAGGAGCTGGGCATCCCGGCCGGCACCAAGGGCATCCTGCCGCGCTCCGAGCGCGTGCGGGCGGGCCTGAAGGCCGAGGAGATCGAGGACCTGGGCGAGACCGGCGGCCGTGGCGGCCGGGGCGGCCGCGGTGCGGCTTCCGCCCCCGTCGCGGAGCGTCCGGCCCGTACGCGTACCCCGCGCCAGCGCCGCCGTACGCGCGGCGGTGCCGAGGTCCTGCCCGGCGAGTCCGCGGACGCGGCCCCGGTGGCGGAGGCCCCGGAGGCCACGGCCCCGCCGGCCGTCCCCGCGGTCGACGAGGCCCCGGCAGCGGACCAGCCGCGCCGGCCGCGCCGCCGCCGTACCCGGGTGTCGGCCCCGGCGGCTCCGGTCGCTGACGTGCCCGTGGTCGAGGTGCCCGTGATCGAGGTGCCCGCGGCTGCGGCTGCGGCACCGGTGGCCGGGGCGCAGGTCGCCGACGCTGCCGTCGTCGAGGCGCCCGCCGCGTCGGCGAAGGCTCCGGCCGCGCCGCCCCGGCAGGCCCGCACCCGCAAGCCCACCCAGACCTCGATCCTGGCCGCGGCCGCGGCCTCGCCCGTCCGGGCTCCGGTGCTGGTGCCGTCCGGCCCCGAGCCGGACTTCCAGATCGCCCCGCCGTCCGAGCCGGTCCGGTCCACCCGCCGGCCCGCGCGGGCTCCGCGCAAGGCCGCCCCGGTGACCCCGGTCGCGGTCGTCGAGACGCCCGTCGCCGAGGCTCCGGTGGCCGAGGAGGCCCCGGCCAAGCCGAAGCGCACCCGGACCCGCAAGGCCGTGGCGCCCGCGGAGGTCCCGGCGGTCGAGGTTCCGGTGGCCGAGGAGGCTCCGGAGAAGCCGAAGCGCACCCGGACCCGCAAGGCCGCCGCTGCCGCGGAGGCTCCGGTGGCCGAGGCCGCCGCTGCCGAGGCCGAGGAGGCCCCAGCCAAGCCGAAGCGCACCCGGACCCGTAAGGCCGTGGCGCCGACCGTGGAGGCCTGAGCCCCCACAGTGCCGTGACGCGGGCCCCGGTCCCCCTCCCAGGGG
>NZ_JBHWJJ010000069.1:0-40057 GCF_042732005.1 Streptomyces sp. NPDC059851
CCCCGGAGCCGGGGGCCGGGGCCGGCCCACTTCGACCGGGACATCGGCATCGGCCTCTGCTTCGGCACCGGCGGCGTCAAGGCGGCGTCGCGGGACCACCTGCCGGCGTGACATTCGCCCCGCTCTCGGCCGCGCACAGCCTCGCAAACTGCGCAGATAACGGGATGTAACCGGGCATATGAACGCAGGGGGCTTGGCTCACCCTCACGGTCCGCTTAACCTACGGCGTCGTAGGCTACGGCACCGTAGGTAATTCGCTTTGTCCCCAGGAGCACCCGTGACGATCACCTCTCCCCACCTCGGCAGCTCTCAGGCGTGGACGGACGCCAAGCTGCTGTACGCGCTGGAAGAGGTGGTCGAGAAGGAGCTCAACCGCCACCTGAAGGTCACCAAGGACTGGATGCCCCACGAGTACGTCCCGTGGAGCGACGGCCGCAACTTCCCGGCGTTCTTCGAGGACGGCGAGGCGTGGGACCCGCAGCAGTCCAAGGTCACCGACATCGGCAAGATCGCGCTGGTGGTGAACCTGCTGACCGAGGACAACCTGCCCAGCTACCACCACGAGATCGCCACGCTCTTCGGCCGCAACGGCGCCTGGGGCACCTGGGTGCACCGCTGGACCGCCGAGGAGGGCCGCCACGGCATCGTGATGCGCGACTACCTGCTGGCCTCGCGCGCGGTGGACCCGGACAAGCTGGAGCACTTCCGCATGCAGCACATGTCGGAGGGCTTCGAGTCCGACAACCGGCACTCGATGCTGCACTCGGTGGCGTACGTCGCCTTCCAGGAGCTGGCGACCCGGATCTCGCACCGCAACACCGGCCACCAGTCCGGTGACCCGGTCTGCGACCGCATGCTGGCCCGTATCGCGCAGGACGAGAACCTGCACATGATCTTCTACCGGAACCTGCTGGGCGCCGCCTTCGAGATCGCCCCGGACCTGACGATGCAGGCCGTGCGCGATGTCGTGGTGAACTTCCGGATGCCCGGGCACGGCATGCCCGGCTTCGAGCGAATGGCCGCCCAGATGGCGATCGGCGGGGTCTACAACCTGCGGATCCACCACGACGACGTGCTGAGCCCCGTCATGCGCTTCCTGAAGGTCATGAGCATCGACGGCCTCGGTCCGGAAGGCCAGAAGGCCCAGGAGGAGCTGGGCCTGTTCATGGACGGCCTGGACACGGAGGCGCGCAAGTTCGACGAGCGCCTGGCCGCCCGTGCGGCCCGCATGGCCGCCCGCAAGGGCTGACCTGGGTCTCGGCCGTTGACGCGTTGACGCGTTGCCCTGTTGGCCGGTTGCTTCCCCCGCCCCGGCCCGCCGGTGCGGGCCGGGGTCAGCGGCGCTGGCGGAGGGCGAGGCGCTCGGTCTCCGAGAGGCCGCCCCAGACGCCGAAGCGCTCGTCGTTGGCGAGGGCGTACTCCAGGCAGCCCGCACGCCCCTCGCACGCGGCGCACAGCCGCTTCGCCTCCCGCAGCGAGGAGCCCGGCTCCGGGAAAAAGAACTCCGGGCCGGTCTGGGCGCACAGGGCGACCTCGTACCAGTCCGTGCCGAGGTCGGAGGCGGTCGCGGTGGACGGGGCGGTGATGTTCATCGACATGCGGGAAATCCTCACGGCCGCCGATGGACGTCCGATCAACGCCTGATCAACACCCGTCACATCGGGGGCGGCGGGGCGCTGGCTATGACCGCGAACCGGGCGCCGTAGGGGTCCGCCAGCTTTGCGAAGCGGCCGACTCCCTCCATGGAGACCGGGGCCAGCCGGACCTCGCCGCCCGTGTCCTCGGCCCTGGCCGCCGTGGCGTCGCAGTCGGCGACCTCGAAGTACGGGGTCCAGTACGGGCGTCCGGAGTCCTCGACCGGGTCTCCTGCGATGGGAACCAGCCCGCCGAAGGCCTCCCTGTCGGGGCTTCCGGCCGGCTTGGCCATCTTGTACGAGCCGCCCTCGAAGGCCATCTCGGCGATCTCCCAGCCGAAGACGGAGCAGTAGAAGTCCTTCGCGGCGGCCACGTCGGCCGTGCACAGTTCGGCCCAGCACAGGGTGCCGACCTCCTGCACCGCGTCCAGGCCGGTGTTGCCGTGGGGCTGCCAGGTCGCGAAGGCCGCTCCCTCCGGGTCCGCGAAGACGGCCATCCGGCCGTAGTCCTGGACGTCCGCCGGCTCGTAGCGCACGGTGCCGCCGGCCTGTGTGACGGCGGCCGCGGTGGCGTCCGCGTCGGAGCTCTGGAAGTACACCGTCCATCCCGGGGGCGTCTGCTCCGCCGTGACGGCCGTACCGCCCGCGACGATCTTGTGGTCGAGGCGGAACATGCCGTATCCGCCGACCTCCTCACCGCCCGGCCGGTACTCCCAGCCGAACAGTCCGGCGTAGAACGCTGCGGCACCTTCGGTGTCCGGCGTGCCGAGGTCCACCCAGTTCGGGGCGCCGTCCTTGTAGTCCGTCGTGAGCATGGCCGGTACTCCTTCCGTCCTCATTTCGAGCATGGCATCCGGCACTGACAGCCGCCGCTGACGGGGTCGCCCGGCCCGCAGGAGCATCCCGCCGGCCGTGCTGCCCGGCTGACCCGCCCGGACGGTACGGTCACTCCTTGCGTTTGGCGCGGCTCGGCTGGACGCGCTTCGGTTCGCCCGGCATCTTCGGATAGTCCGGCGGGTACGGCATGTCGCCCAGGCCGTGGTCCTGTTCCTGGCGGTCGGCGAGTTCCAGTGCGGCGTCCAGGGTGAAGGCGTGGTCGTCCATGTCCGCATGCAGGTCGCCGAGCTCGGCGAAGCGGGCGGGCATGGTGGTGATGTCGAAGTCGCGGGGCTCGGCGGAATCCAGCTCGTCCCAGCGCAGCGGGGCCGATACCGGGGCCTGCGCGCGGGGGCGTACGGAGTAGGCGGAGGCGATCGTGCGGTCGCGGGCGGTCTGGTTGTAGTCCACGAAGATCCGCTCGCCGCGTTCTTCCTTCCACCAGGCGGTGGTGACGCGGCCCGGCATCCGCTGCTCCAGTTCCCGGCCGATGGCGATCGCGCACCGCCGGACCTCGGTGAAGGTCCAGTTGGGTGCGATCGGCACGAAGACGTGCAGGCCCCGCCCGCCCGAGGTCTTCGGCCAGCCCCGCAGTCCCAGGTCTTCCAGGAGGTCCCGCAGCTCGTGCGCGGCGATCACCGCGTGGTGGTAGTCGGTGCCCGGTTGGGGGTCCAGGTCGATGCGCAGTTCGTCGGGCCGGTCGGTGTCCGTACGGCGCACCGGCCAGGGGTGGAAGGTCAGGCAGCCCAGGTTGGCGGCCCACAGCACGGCGGCCGGCTCGGTGGGGCACATCTCGTCGGCCGACCGCCCGCTGGGGAAGGAGATGTGGGCGGTGGGGATCCAGTCGGGCATGGTCTTCGGCGCGCGCTTCTGGAAGAAGGACTCGCCCTCCACCCCGTCCGGGTAGCGCTCCAGGGTCGTGGGCCGGTCGCGCAGGGCGCGCGTGATGCCGTCTGCGACGGCCAGGTAGTACTGCGCCACGTCCAGCTTCGTCAGGCCCCGCTCCGGGAAATACACCTTGTCGGGATTGGACAGCCGCACCGTGCGCCCGCCGGCGTCCAGCTCGATCGCATTTCCGGATGCACCCATGTGCGCCACGGTAGGCGGGCCCGGCTCGACGCGCATACCGGGCGGACCGGTGCATATCACCCCAGAATCGTTGGCATGGATCTGCCCGTGATGCCACCCGTGAAGCCGATGCTCGCCAAGTCGGTGTCCCGGATCCCACCGGGTATGCAGTACGAGGCCAAATGGGACGGCTTCCGCGCCATCGTGCACCGCGACGGCGACGAGATGGAGATCGGCAGCCGCACCGGCAAGACCCTGACCCGGTATTTTCCCGAGCTGGTGACCGCTCTCAAGGACAACCTGCCCGTCCGCTGCGTGGTCGACGGAGAGATCGTGATCGTCCACGGCGGACGGCTCGACTTCGACCGGCTGACCGAGCGGATCCACCCCGCGCAGTCACGCGTCGACCTCCTCGCCCGGACGACTCCCGCCAGTTTCGTCGCCTTCGACCTGCTCGCACTCGGCGACGCGCCGCTCCTCGACACACCGCTCGCCGAGCGCCGCACCGCCCTGTCCGATGCCCTGTCCACTGCTCGTCCTCCCGTCCACCTCGCGCCCGCGACCACCGACCGCGCGCTCGCGCAGGAATGGTTCGATCGGTTCGAGGGCGCCGGGCTCGACGGGGTGATCGCAAAACCCCTCGATCTGCCCTACCGGCCCGATGCCCGTCTCATGTTCAAGATCAAGCACGAGCGTACGGCCGACGTCGTCGTCGCGGGATTCCGTTTCCACAAGAGCGGTCCGATCGTCGGATCATTGCTGCTGGGCCTCCACGACGACCGCGGCGCCCTCCAGCACGTGGGCGTGTGCGCCGCCTTCCCGATGAAGCGCCGGGCCGACCTGGTCGAGGAGCTGGCGCCGCTGCGGATGGCGGACGCCGGCGCGCACCCCTGGGCGGCATGGGCCGAGGAGTCCGCCCACGAGAGCGCCCGCCTGCCCGGCGCGCAGAGCCGCTGGACCGGCAAGAAGGACCTGTCCTGGGTGCCGCTGCGCCCCGAACGCGTCTGCGAGGTCGCGTACGACCACATGGAGGGCGACCGCTTCCGGCACACCGCCCAGTTCCGCCGCTGGCGGCCCGACCGCACGCCGGAGAGCTGTACGTACGCCCAGCTGGAGGAGGTCGTCGGCTACGACCTCGCCGAGGTGCTGGGAATGCGGCCGAGCCCCGGCCCGGGCTGATCCCGGCCGCACGGCCCCCGCACCCGCACCCGCACCCGCACCCGGCCCCGGCCCCGGCCCCGGCCCCGGCAACGGTCACTGCCCCGGCCCCGGTCCCTGCCGCCTCAGCCTGCCGTCAGCTTCTCCCACTCCGCCCGGTCCGGACCCACCGCGTTCGGCACGTACGCGGGCCGTGCCGCCAGCCAGCGCGCCACCCGGGCCCGGATCTCCGGGTCCGCGTACGCCCGCTCCGGCGGCTCGGCCAGGTGCCGCACCCGCGCCCGCGCCCGCATCACCTCCGGATCATCCAGGGCGCAGTCGAACAGCGCGGCCGTCTCCCGTGCCGCTCCCGCCCGGGCGGCCCGCGTCGCGAACCGCTCCCCGATGGCCGCGTCGGCGACGACCTGGAAGTCGAACCACGGCTTGAGGGTGCGGACCGCCCATGCGTGGTGCTCCGCGGCGTACCGGGCCGACCCCGGTGCCCGCCCGGCCGTACGGGCCACCCTGAGGGCCGCCCACAGGGCCAGCGAGGTGCCCTGGCCCAGCGTCGGATTCGTGTGGGTCATCGCATCGCCGATCGGCACCAGCCCGGCCACCACCGGCCCCTGCTCGTCGACGAGCGCGCTCCACCGGTTGTCCAGGCTCGCCGTGGCCAGTACGTCGGACAACGGATCGGCGCCCAGGTCAAGCCAGGCAGCCCCGGGCGGGAAGGCGCGGGCGGCGTTCTCGAAGAGGGCGGGATCGCGCAGTGCCGAACGGGTGGAGTCCCGGGTGTGGACGATCAGGGTCACGGCGAAGACGCGGTTGTCGGCCGGGAACACCGCGCACCCGGCGAAGGTGCCGCCGGTCACCGCCCACGGGCGGCGCGGGCCCTCCTGCATCCCGTCGGGGAGCCGGTACCAGCGGCAGAAGTACGCCAGGCCGGTGCGGTGCCGTTCCACGACCGCGGGCCGGCAGCCCGCCGCTGTCAGCCAGCGTTCGGTGCCGCCGCGGCGGCCGGCCGCGTCGACGACGAGGTCCGCCGCGTAGGTCCCGGCCCTCGTGGCCACTCCGGTGACGCGCACCGGGCCCGCCGCCGCGGCCCCTCCCGCACCCGCCCCCGCTCCCGCTCCCGGTTCCGTCGTCAGCCCGGTCACCGGCTCCCCGTGCCGCAGTACGGCCCCCACCTCGGCGCGCAGGGCCGTGAGCAGCGCGCTCTCCAACACGATGCGGCGGGCCTGGAGCATGACCAGGTCCTCGTCACCGGGCCGCGCGGGTGGCCGTACGTCGAACCAGTCGAGCTCGTGGCGCTCGCGGGCGCCGAGCCGCAGCATCTCCGCGTACACGTCGGGAAGTTCGTCTCGCAGGAGCGTGCGGGCGGCGCCGAGCAGGACGTGCGGCTGTGTGGCCTGCGGAACGGTGGGCCGGTGCCAGCCGAAGAAGTCCCGGTCGAGTGCGGTGCCCGGGGCCCGGGTGTCCCGTTCGAAGAGTTCGACGGTGTGTCCGTGTCGTGTGGTGAGCAGTGCGGTTGCGAGCCCGCCGACTCCCCCGCCGATGACCGCCACATGTGCCATTGCGCGCCCCCTGATCCCCGTGCCCCGTCCCCGTGCCCTGTCCCCGCAACCCGCAACCCGCAACCCACAACCCGCACCGTGCACGCCGCACGCCGCGCCTGACCGGCCCCACGCCGCAACCGGCGTTCCGCATGCCCATCGGATCGCACATGGCCCGCACGGAAGCCTGCACGGAGGGACCCTGGCCGAAACCCGCACACCAGTCCGAGGCGTCACGCCCGGCCGCGGCGGCTCCGGTACGCCTCCAGGGCCAGCCGGGTCTCCTCCTCGATCAGGTCGGCGTTCACGGCCACCGCCGCGCGCACCCCGGCCGCGGCCGCCGCCGCGAGCTGGTCCAGCGGGTCGGTGAGGTTCCCGGCCGCCCACACGCCCCGCAGGGCGGTGGCCCCGGTGGCCGGGTCCGCCTCCAGACAGCTGCCGATCACCACGCCGTCCCGTTCGACGGCGGTCGAAGGCAGCCCCAGGCTCGCCGCCACGCCGGCGCGGGCGGTGAAGCGGGGTGCGACGACGAGGGCCCGGCACGCCACGGACCCGCCGCCCGCCAGGGTCACCCCCGCCAGCTCGTCTCCGGCGACGGTGAGCCCGGCCACCTCGCCCTCCACCACCGCGACGCCCAGGGCCGCGAGGAGCTCCCGGTCCCCGGCGGCGAACTGCCGGGTGTGGGCGAGCAGGGTGACCCGGTCGCTCCAGTTCCGCCACGTCTGCGCCTGGAGGACGGCGAGCGGGCCGGTGGCCAGTACGGCAATGGGTGTGTCGCGGACCTCCCAGCCGTGGCAGTACGGGCAGTGCAGCACGTCCCGCCCCCAGCGCTCCCGCAGCCCCGGCAGTTCCGGCAGCTCGTCCACCAGCCCGGTGGCGAGCAGCAGCCGGCCCGCCCGGACCGCCGAGCCGTCGCCGCACCGCACGAGGAAGCCGCCCTCCGCCGCCCGGTCCGCGGCCAGGGCCGTACCGGCGGCTCCGGACCGGATCCGGCCGCCGTAGGCGGCCACCTCCGCCCGCCCCGCGGCCAGCAGCTTCGCCGGGGCGGCCCCGTCCCGCCCGAGGTAGCCGTGGAGGTGGGCGGCGGGGGCGTTGCGGGGGCTACCGGAGTCGAGCACCAGCACGGAGCGGCGGGCCCGGGCGAGGGTCAGCGCCCCGGCGAGTCCGGCGGTCCCGCCACCGACGACGACCACGTCGAAGGTGCGTTCCGTTTCCGCAGTGTTGTTCATCGTCTCGTCCTCACGGTCGTGCAGGGGTTCGGTGCGACGAGCACGGGGCCGGGCCGCCCGCGACAGCACGCCACATCCCCTCGTCGACCGGCAAGATGATGCACGAGCGCGCCGGTTCCACCGGCCGGCCGTGCCGTGCCGTGCTAAGAGGGACGAGGAACCGCCGGATGACACCCAAGCCGCCCACGCCGCCCATGCCGCCGACGCCTGCCGAACCGCCCGTGCCGCCCGCCGGCCGGCCCTCCGACGCGTCGGCGCGGCCTCCGGCCGCCACCCCCGGGCCGACGGCGGAGCGCCCCGAACGGACAGTGCCCCGCGCCAACGGCGTGGTCGGCGTCGGGCTCGTCGTGGCCGACTCCGCCGGCCGGGTCCTCCTCGGCCAGGCGCACGACGGCCGGTGGGAGCTGCCGGGCGGGAAGGTGGACCCCGGCGAGGGCTTCGAGCAGGCCGCGGCCCGGGAGCTGGCCGAGGAGACGAGCATGCGCGTGGCCGCCGGGGACATCCAGATCCTCTCGGTCCGGATTGACGAGAAGTCCGGGGTCACCCGCCTGACCGCGGCGGCCGTCACCACCTCTGCCGAGGGGATGCCCGAGGTCACCGAGCCGCACAAGATCGTCCGCTGGGAGTGGTTCACCCCGGCCGAAATCCCGCACGCCCTGTTCGCGCCCTCGGCGGGGGTGCTGCGCACCTGGCGCCCCGAGCTGGCCCCGGTCCTGCCGCCCGTGTCGCCGTACGACTACCCGACGGCGACCGCCCGGCCCGAGCAGCCCGAGCAGACGTAGCAGACGTAGGGGACGTAGCAGACGTAGCAGGACCAGCCCGTAGTGGGTAACCGGAGCACGCCGCATCCAGGTCCCCGCCGCCCGGGCATGAGGCAGGACGGGAGGGCGGCCGTCCCGGCAGGGGCACGCGGCCCGCGGGGGCGGAACCGGCGGGCGGGCGTGGTGGGCCACCTCGCGTTCCGCGGCGCTGGTGGGAACGGCCCCGGCCACGGACGTGCCGATCAGGCCGACGGAACGGCGGCCTCGCCTCCGGACGCGCGGGCTGCCAGCATGCTCCGGAAGGGCGGAGGCGTCGGGTCCCGCGGACCGACCCGCGGACGGTGGCGGCGCCAGTGCGGGCCGGTCCGGGATCGCCCACCGCCCCCCTGCGCCCCCGCGCCTACACCCCCGCCGCGGCCCGCTGGGCGAACGTGCCCTCGCGGAGGTCCTCCGCGAGCAGCCGCTTGGCGATGGCGTCCGCCGCGGCCCGCAGCTCCGCGCCGCTCGGGCGGCCGCGGTCCTTCTCCAGCTGGTCGCCCAGCCATCCGGCCCATGCCTTCGAGATGACCGCGGCCTCCCGCTCCCCCGCCGCGGTCAGGGAGAGGAAGTGCCCCTCCCGGGTGAGGTAGCCCTCGTCCACCATCCGGTCGAAGACCGGCAGCAGGACCTCCGGCGGCACGGCCCGGCGCGAGGCCATCAGGCCGAGGCTTGCGTGGCCGACCGTACGGGTCATCAGCTCGACCTGCATCACGGCCCAGGCGCCCGCGATGTCCAGCCGGGTGTCCGAGCCGGCCACGATCTCCCGGGCGGTCTCCGGCCCCATGGTGCGCACGAGCTTCCCGACGGCCAGTTCCAGCAGCTTGGCCGAGTCCCCCGAGGCGGTGGTCGGGGAGGCGAAGCCCTCGCCCATGTCGGTGGAGGCGGCGCGGGCGCTGTCACGCAGCCGCACCTCCTTGAGGAACAGTGCGACGACGAGCCCGAGCACCGCGACCGGCACCGTCCACAGGAAGACGGTGTGGAGCGCGCCCGCGTACGCGTCGACGACCGGCACGGCCGCCTCCGGGGGGAGGCCGTGCACGCCCGTGGGGCTCTGCGCGGCCTCGGCGATCTGCGCCGGGTCGCCGCCCGTGGCGCGGGCCGCCTCCGCGACGGCCCTGTCGAGCCTCGGTCCGAGGCCGTTGGCGTAGATCGTCCCGAAGACCGCGGTGCCGAAGGAGCCGCCGAGCGTACGGAAGAACGTGACACCGGACGTGGCGGTGCCGAGATCGGCGTACTCCACGGTGTTCTGCACGGCGATCGTGAGCACCTGCATGCTCAGGCCGATCCCCGCACCCAGGACGAACATGTACAGCGATTCCAGCCAGGCGGAGGTGCCCGGCCCCATCAGCGACAGCAGGAACAGGCCGATGCCCATGGCCAGGCAGCCGACGATCGGGAAGACGCGGTAGCGACCGGTCCTGCTGGTGACGTTGCCACTGAAGACGGAGGCGAGCAGCAGGCCGAAGACCAGGGGCAGCGTCCGCACGCCCGATACCGTGGCCGAATCCCCGTCCACGTACTGGAGGTACGTCGGCAGGAAGGTCATCGCGCCGAGCATCGCGAAGCCGACGACGAAGCTGAGCACCGAGCACACCGTGAAGACGGGGTTGTGGAAGAGCCGCATCGGCAGCATCGGCTCCGCCGCCCGCGTCTCCGCCCGGCAGAACAGTGCCAGGGCCACCGCCCCGGCCGCGAAGAGGCCGATGATGACGCCCGAGCTCCAGGCGTACTCGTTGCCGCCCCAACTGGTGGCGAGGATCAGGGCGCTGGAGCCGACCGCCACCAGCGCGATGCCGACGTAGTCGATGGCCGGCCGTCCGGAAGACCGTACGGAGGGGATCGTGCGGGCCGCCGCGACCACCACCAGGACGGCGATCGGCACATTGACGTAGAAGGCCCAGCGCCAGCTGAGGTGGTCGGTGAACAGGCCACCGAGCAGCGGCCCGACGACGGTGGCGACGCCGAAGACTGCACCGATGGCTCCCTGGTACTTGCCGCGTTCCCGCAGCGGGATCACGTCGGCGATCAGGGCCATGGCGGTGACCATGAGGCCGCCGGCGCCGGCGCCCTGCATCCCCCGCCACACGATGAGCAGGGTCATGTTGCTCGCCAGGCCGCACAGGAACGAGCCGGTGATGAAGACGACCGCCGATACCTGGAAGACCAGTTTCCGGCCGAAGAGGTCGCCGAACTTGCCGACGAGGACCGCCACGACGGTCTCGGCGAGCAGGTAGGAGGTCACCACCCACGACATGTGGTCGCCGCCGCCGAGGTCCGCCACGATCGTGGGCAGGGCGGTGCCGACGATCGTCTGGTCGAGTGCCGCGAGCAGCACGCCCAGCATGATCGTGCCGAAGACGACGTTGCGCCGGCGCCGGTCGAGCACCGGGGGCACCGCCGCGTCACCGGCGGCCCGGGCGGCGGGGGCTGTGGTCACATCTCGCACTCTCACAGCGGCCCCGCCGTGCCGCATGCGGCACGGGTCCGTACGGGGGACCCGGCTGCGGGATCAGCGCAGGTAGTCGAGGCCGGGGTGGGCGGCCGCGTACGCGTCGAGGAGCCGCCGGGCGACGCCCACCGAGTCGACCAGGGGGTGCAGCGCGAAGGCCTTGACCGCCTCCGACCGGGAGCCGCCGGCCGCGGCCGCCAGGACCGCGCGTTCGACGGCCTTGACGGAGGTGACCAGCCCGACGGCGTGCAGTGGCAGGGGGTCGACGGCCACGGGGTGGGCGCCGTTGGCGTCGACCAGGCAGGGGACCTCGATCACCGCTTCGCCGTCGAGGACGGACAGCGTCGAACGGTTGCGCACGTTCAGGATGAGCGTGGTCCGCTCGTCGCGGGCGATGGCCCGCATCAGCGCGAGCGCGACCTCCTCGTAGCCCCCGGAGCCGGACTCCAGGTCATCGTCGTCGCGGGCGCCGGCGCCGGCCGCCTGGCGGTTCTCGGCCATGTACGTGGCCTCCCGCTCGGCCCGGGTCCGGTCCCAGGCGGCCAGTGCCGCCCCGGGCGGCAGCGCGTCCCGGCCGGCTTCGGCGTAGAAGCCGCGCTGCTGGTCGCGCAGGAAGGCCCCGCGGGTCTGCTCCGCCTCCTGGTACGCCCGTACGGTGTCGCGGTTGAAGTAGTAGTAGTGCAGGTACTCGTTGGGGACCGCCCCGAGCGAGCGGAGCCAGTCGGGGCCGAAGAGCCGCCCCTCCTCGAACGACCGCAGCGCCGCCGTGTCGGCCAGCAGCCGGGGCAGCTCGTCGCGGCCACCGATGTGCAGGCCGCGCAGCCAGCCGAGGTGGTTGAGGCCGACGTAGTCGATCCAGGCGTCCTGCGGACGGGCGCCGAGTACGCGGGCGACGCGTCGGCCGAGGCCCACCGGGGAGTCGCAGATGCCGATCACCCGGTCGCCGAGCACCTCGGCCATGGCCTCGGTGACCAGCCCGGCCGGATTGGTGAAGTTGATGACCCAGGCGTCGGGGGCGAGACGGGCGACGGCGCGGGCGATCTCCCGTGCCACCGGCACGGTCCGCAGGCCGTACGCGATCCCGCCGGCGCCGACGGTCTCCTGGCCGAGCACGCCCTCGGCCAGGGCGACCCGCTCGTCCGCGGCGCGCCCGTCCAGGCCGCCGACACGGATGGCGGAGAAGACGAAATCGGCTCCGCGCAGGGCCTCGTGCAGGTCGGTGGTGGTGGACACGGACGGGGCGGGGAGCGCGCCCGGGCGGGAAGCCGCGCGGCGCGCGGTTGCCGCGGCCGCGGCCGCCTGGTCGGCCAGGACCCGGAAGACGGCGGTCAGCCGCGCCGGGTCCTCGTCGTACAGCGTCACGTGGGACACCCGGCCTTCGGCGTGGTCTCCGAGCAGTGCTCCGTAGACGAGCGGTACCCGGAACCCGCCCCCGCCGAGGATCGTCAGCCGCACGCCCTACCGCCCTTCGACCAGTACCGCCGCCCGGATGCCACGATCCGCGACATTCGGGTGGAGGCACACGAATGAGGGCTCCAGTGTCCCCTGCCGGCCCCGGCCGTCCGTCTGCCCGCCGGCCTGCCGATCGACCGAACGGCTGGTGGCCGGCCTGCAGGTCGGCCGGCAGACGGCCGGTCAGTCCTCCAGTGCCGGCACGGCGCGCAGCCGCGGCCCCTGCCCGTGCGGCACGGCGCCGCCGCGGGCGGGTCCGGCCGCGGCGCCCTGGGGCGTCGAGAGGACCATGGTGATCCGGGTGAGCCCCATGGCGTCGAGCATGCGGCTGGATTCGGCCACCAGCCGGCACCGTACGAGCCCCCACTGCGGATCCCAGTGGCGTACGGTCCGCACTGCGCCGTCACGCTCCGCGGCCCCGGCCCCGTGGGTGGCCAGCCAGTGCGGTACGCCGTACCGGTAGGCCGCCTCCATGAAGGGATCGCGGGCCACTTCCTGGCGGATGCTGCGCAAACCCTCGTCCTCCGGGGCGGCTTCCAGGGCCGCCGCGAACTGGGCCAGCAGCGGTACGCACCAAGCCGGCTCGTGGTCCTCCAGAACGGCGGCCGCGTCCGGGTGGAACAGCACGAAGCGCAGGAAGTTGTCGTCCGGGAGGGCGGTCGGGTGGGGGCGCACCGACTGGAAGAGCTTGTCGAACGCCGAGTTGGTGAGCGCGACGTCCCAGCGGTGGTCCACGAGGAAACTGGGATAGGGCACGACCTCCATGAGGGCCGCGTAGTCGCACAGGTAGTCGCGCTGTGCGGGGTCGTCGGGCAACCGGTTCTCCTCGGACGCCCGCCAAGTGGGCGGCGGATCCCGGTCGACCATGATGCGGAAGAGCCAGAAACACTGCCGCTCGCTCATTTCCAGGGCCTCGGCCAGTGCGAGCAGCTTGCGGTCGGTCCATTCCTTGACCAGCCCGCGTTCCCAGTTCCCGTACGCGCGAACGCTGATGCGCAACCGTGCGGCGAGGTCTTCCTGGCTCAGGCCCAGTTCCTCGCGGCGCTGGCGCAAAATCTCCTTGCGTCGCTCCGACCGCACTGCGCCGCGCGCGGACTCCTCGCCCGCCAGGCGCTCCTCACCGGCTCGGGCGAGGCCATCGGACGGGCCCACCGCTGCGAGATGTAGCACCGAGAGCTCCCCCTCCTCACGGTCTGGATCTTCAATTTCCTCTGGCGATCCTGCTACCGACGTCATTCGAGTGTCAACTATCGTGGCAATTCCAGCCTCTTGACAGCTCATTCCCGCCACAGCTGTGGCAACTTCTGGCCCTGCGGCGGGAGAACGGCTAGATTCCAAAAGCCGACCATGTGCCCGAACCGACTCGCCGCGATCTAGGAGAACCACTGGTGACAGACGGCTTCCCGGCTCCCGTCGCGGTGGCCAACCCGTCCCTGGCAGCCACCGTCACGCGCGTCGCAGAACTCGCGGGCAAGATGGGCCGCGACCCTAGCAAGGTCTTCGACCTGCGCCGCCTCTCCGAGGCCTCCGGCGTGCCCATGGACGTGGTGCGGAGCCTGATGGACGGCAGGCCGGCCGGGGAGCCCTGTCTGCAGACGCGTTTCCTCCAGCGGCTCGACCTGCTCCGCCGTACGAGGCTGAAGCCCAACGGGCGCCGCTACACCCAGCAGGAGATCGCCGACGGCGCCGGGATGTCCCGGCAGCAGGCCGGCGCGCTGATCAACGGCGACCGGCGGCCCACCATGGAGCACTGCGACGCGATCCAGCGCTTCTTCGGCGTCCACGCGGGGTTCCTCACGGCGCACGACGCGGACGCCCTGACCGACGCGCTGCTGCGCACCGAGCAGCAGCTGCTCCAGGACTACGCGGGCCGTACGCGCGAGACCGTGCCCGCCCCGGCGTCCTCGGCGGGCGACCCCTTGGCGAGACTGCTCCAGAACCACGGAGTGCGGGGCATCGCCTGGCGTGCCGCGCAGCTGCCCAGCGACAAGCACCGCGACAAGGTCGCCGAGTGGCTGGACATGCTCCTCGAGAGCGTCAAACCGCACGAGTCCTGATCCCGGCCCGGTCGACAGTCAGTCAGTCTGATCCTGGGTCTGTCTGAACCTTGAGTACTGATCCGGATCCACGCCGACGGGGAGAACGGTGAGCATAGGCAGAGAGCAGCGCCGGTTGTGCGGCGAGCTGGTGGCCGGCCTCCAGCTGACCGCGCCCGTGGAACCCGTGGACCTCTACGCCGCCCTCTGCGAGGGCATGAGCAGGATCCGCGGCCGCCGCGTGGACTTCCGGATGGCCGCGTTCCCGCCCGGCACGGCCAGCGGCCTGTGGCTCGACATGGCCGACCGGGACCTGGTGGTCATCGAGGAGCGCACGGCACCGGACCACCAGCTGGTGATCCTCGGTCACGAACTGTGGCACATGAAGGCCGGCCACTGCAGCCACCACGTCGACGGAGCCGCCGTCGCGGCCCGCCTGCTGTCCGACGAGGCCGACCTCGGCGAGACCGTACGGCGCGTGGCGGCGCGCACCCGCGCCGACATCCGCGAGGAGACCGAGGCCGAAACCTTCGGCTTACTGCTGGGCAGTCGGTGCCGGACCTGGCTCGCCGGGTCGGCGAGTCACCGTGCGCCCGCACAGCGGGACCAGTTGGCGGGGCGCATCGAGGCCTCGCTCGGATACCGGGGGCACAGGAACGACCATTGAACGGCCAGGACTACTACATCCCGGCAGCCGCGCTGGGCATCGCCCTCGCCTTCAAACTGCCGGCGCTGCGCAACAACTGGCGCGACCCGCTGCTGCGCGCAGTGTGCTCCCTGCTGGTCCTGGCCGGATCGGTGTTCGCCTTCGCCGCCCCTCCCACCATCGTGGCGGTCAACGACCTGACCGGGGTCACCAATGCCTCCGCCCCGCTGGTGTACTGCCTGATCACCCTGTTCAGCGCCGCCTGCCTGGTGCTGATCGTGAACTGGCGCGGCGGCCCCGCCGAGGTGACCCGGCGCACGTCGCGCCGGTGGATCGTCGGCTACTGCGGGGTCGTGGTGGTGCTCGTCGTGCTCTTCGCGATGGGCGACGCACCCGTCGAGCGGCTGCGCGACTTCGACACGTACTACGCGAACGAGCCCTACGTCCGGGAGATGATCGCCCTCTACCTGACGGCGCACCTGGTGGCGGCCGTCGTGATGGTCGCCATGTGCTGGCGCTGGTCCCTCCAGGTACGCGGCTGGCTGCGGACCGGCCTGATGATCATCGTGGCGGGCTACGTCCTCAACCTCAGCTACGACGCGACCAAGATCACCGCGGTCATCGCCCGCTGGACGGGCCACGACCTCGACGACCTGAGCACGTACGTCGCCCCACCGCTCGCCTCCCTCGGCGCACTGATCAGCGCCATCGGCTTCGTCGTCCCCCTGGTCTGCCAGCGGCTGTCCGACCACTGGCAGACGTGGACGACCTACCGTCGGCTCGGGCCGCTGTGGGACGAGGTGCAGCCGTGCGCCCCCACCGGCACCCCGTGCGTGAAGATGTCCTGGTGGTCACCGCCCGAGCTGCGCATGATCCAGCGCGAGTCGGACATCCACGACGCGTTCCTGCACCTGGGCCCGTACTTCGACGAACGGCAGCGGGAGCGGGCGTACGGGCTCGCCCTCGCCGGCGGATCGGACGAGGAGACCGCCCGCGCGGTCGGCGAGGCGGCCATGGTCGCCGCAGCCGTCCGGGCCCGCGCCGCGGACCCGGAGGGGGCCGCCATCGACGGCGAGGAGGGCGCGGACGGTGCCGCCCGGGCCACGCCCGGCCCGCGGGACCTCGTCCGGGTCTCCCAGGCCCTGCGGTATTCGCCGGTGGTCGCGAGCGCACGGCGGCAGGGGGCGGCCGGGGCGGTCTGCTGACCGACCGGGCGCCCGGGTCAGCGTACGGCCGCCGCCAGGGCCGCCTTCGGGAACAGGTCCTCGAAGGGGCCCGCGGAATCGATCCCCTCGCGACCGTACGGCGCGTCGAAGCTCCGGACCATGAACAACAGGAACACGATCAGCGCGCTGAACAGGCCCGCCAGCAGCAGCTCGCGGCCGGAGCGGCGGATCTGGAGCGTGAAGATGAGGCCGACCGTCACCACACCGCCCGTCAGCAGCCCGAACCAGACCACGCTCGGCAGGGTGGACTCGTCGCTCTGCACACGTGAGTGGCGGGCGTCGTCCGCGGCCGCGATGTGGTCCAGCAACGGCTGGTAGGCCTGCGCCTGCAGCTCGGTGGCCGGGCTCTGGTGGGTGACGTCGCTGCGCAGCTTCGCGAGCAGCACGGCGCCCTCCGGGCTGGCCGGCTCTCCCGAGGTCAGCCGCGGCCAGTCCACGGAGACGGTGTGGGCGACGTACGCGTCCACCTCGCCCCGGATCCGGTCGCGGACGGCGGCCGGGTAGACGTCGGCGCGCTGGCTGACCTCGTACAGGGCCTGCGCCTCGCGCCGCACGCTGTCCTCGGCGGAACCGCGGGCCTCCCAGACGCCGGCGATCGCCAGGCCGAGCACGATCGCGTAGACCACGCCCACCATCATCGTCATGTACTCGATGACGTCGGGGGTTTCGCTGGTGTCCTCGTCGGGGGCGACCCGGCGGTGCCGGATGACCGTACAGGCGAAGACGGAGGCGCAGACGAGCACCATGGCGATGGCCAGGATCAGCCATTCGGACACGAGGGTTCTCCCGGTGGTCGGTCGGTCGTCGGTGGATCGGTCAAGGGTCAGGTGCGGCTCTTCGACCGCGGGCGCAGTGCCGCCGCGGCGAGCACGGCCGGGGTGGTGACGACGGCCATGAGCATCACGGTGGACAGGCCGCCCGGCTCCCGCCGGTCCAGGGCCCGGGAGCGGTACGGGCGGACGTGGAAGGCGGTGACGCGCGCGGTATCCGGCGCGGCTGCCGGAGGCTCCGCAGGCAGGGCCTTCGCGGCCGGAGACGCGACCGGCGCGACGGTGGGGGGCCCGCCCGCGAGCGGCTCCGGAACGGCGGCCGGCGCCGGGCCCCGCCCGGGGTGGTGCACGGTCGGCCGGACCACGCCGGCCACACCGGACACCGCAAGCGGGACCCGACCCCCCGGGGGCTCAGGAGGCCGAACCTCCGGGGGCCGGACCGCGGGGGGCGGAACGACCGGCGGCCGGGCGGCGGACGGTCGGAGGGCGGGCGGCCGGCCAGCGGGAGGCCGGGCCGCCGGCGACTGGGCGGACGGGGCCCGCGGAGGCCGCTCGGGCACGCACGCGTCGACCCGGGCCTCGGCCGCCCGCGCCCCGCTACCGCCGCCGTCGTCGGCGACCGCCACCTGGCCGTGCAGCGGGCAGAACACCGCCACCAGGCCCGCCCCCGCGAAGTACTGCCAAGCGGCCACCGCGCGTCCTTTCGTTCCGCAGCAGAAGTGAGGATTCCGGCTGAAGAAACGATCACGGCACCCTCACGACACGCTGCAACCGCGACGAGATGCCCGACGGGGCCCGGATTCAGCCCATCGGGACCACCGGGCCGGTGACCAGGAGCCCCATCCCCCGGGAACGACCGTGCGACGCGGGCGGCGCCCGCCCGCCCGGTTCACCCGTCCGGCGCAGCACCTGCCGTCGCCCTCCGCCGCCCCGCCCCACGATCGTGAGGAGCGCACCCGCGGCCGACGCGGGGCCGGCGGAAAGGGACGGTGGCGGGTGGACCTCGAAGCGAAGGCCGACGCCCTGATGGACGGTCTGCGAGCCGATCTGGAACGGCTCACGGCGATCCCGTCCGTCGCCTTCCCCGGCCATCCGAAGGAGCCCGTGCTCCAGGCGCACGACTTCGTCGCCGATCTGCTGCGCGACGCGGGCGTCCCGGTGGTGGAGCGGATCGACCTCCCGGACACCGCGCCCGTCGTCTGGGGCGAGATCCCGCCGCCGGAGCCCGACGCCCCGACCGTCCTGCTCTACGGTCACTACGACGTGCAGCCCGCCGGGGACCCCCGACTGTGGCTCTCGCCGCCGTTCGAACCCACCCCCGTGCCCGGCGGCCTGCGGGCCCGGGGCGTCGCCGACGACAAGTCGAACGTGATGGCCCAGGTGGGCATGGTCCGCCTGTACGGGGGCCGGCCCCCGGTCGGTCTCAAGGTGGTGATCGAGGGCCAGGAGGAGTACGGCAGCGCGGTCGACGCGTACCCGCCGACCGATCCCGAACGGTTCGCCTGCGATGCGATGGTCATCGCCGACCTCGGCAACCTGCGGCCCGGCACCCCGACCCTGACCACGGGCCTGCGCGGGGCCGCGGAGCTCACGGTGGAGGTGCGCACCCTCGCCGAACCGCGGCACAGCGGGGAGTTCGGCGGCGCCGCGCCCGACGCGCTGCTCGTGCTGCTGCACGCGCTGGCGAGCCTGCACGACGCGCACGGCGATGTGGTGGTGCCGGGTCTGCGGCGCGATCCGTGGCCGGGGGCCGCGTTCTCCGAGGAGGAGTTCCGCGATCTGGCCGCGGTCCACGACGACGTGCCGCTGCTGGGCAGCGGCACGCTCGGCGAACGGCTGTGGAGCGGCCCTGCCGTCACCGTCATCGGGCTGGACGCGCCCGCCGTGGACCACGCCGCCTCGGCCGTGGTCCCGTACGCCCGAGCCAGGCTGAACCTGCGCTTCCACCCGCTTCAGGATCCGCACGACGCCCTGGACGCCCTGGCCCGGCACCTGCTCGCGCAGCGCCCGTTCGGCGTGCCGCTCACGGTCACCCCGGGCGGCACCGGCCCCGGCTTCGAGGCGCGGACGGGCGGGCCCGCGTACCGGGCGGCGCTCACCGCCCTGGAGGAAGCCTGGGGAACCCCGGTCTCGTACGTGGCTTCGGGCGCCTCGATCCCGCTGGTGAACGGTCTCGCGCGGGCCGCCCCGCAGGCCGAGGTGCTGCTGTTCGGGGCGGAGGACAGCCTGTGCAACCAGCACGGCCCCAACGAGCGGGTGCTGCTGTCGGAGCTGCGCAACACGGTGGTGGCGCTGGCCGCCTTCGTCCGGGAGTACGCGGCGGACTACCGCGCGGCAGCGCCCCGGTGACGGCCGCCCGCGCGGTACGACGTCCGTGCGCCGGCCAGGGGCCCCTGCGTGTGCGAGGGGCGCGACCCGTCAACGGGTCGCGCCCCTCGCCCGGTCCTGCCGGCCGTCGCGCTGGCGTGTCCTGCCGTCAGGCCGTCGTGCGGCGGCCCGTCAGCCCGCCTCGGCGCCGCCGAAGCGCTCGCGGTAGGACTCCAGGTCCTCCTCGCTGATCTTCGCGAAGAGCACCGGCGGCACGGTGAACGGCGTGCCCGCCGGGACAGCGTCCAGGGCCTTCGCCTGCTCCGGGGAGACCCAGGCGGCCGTGTCGTCGGCGAGCTGGAACGCCGAGCGCATGGCGCGCGCCGAGGCCGGGATGAACGGCTCGGAAACCACCGAATAGAGGTGGATGAGGTTCATCGCGGTGCGCAGGGTGAGCGCCGCGCCCTCCGGGTCGGTCTTGATCTCCAGCCACGGGGCCTTCTCCTCCAGGTAGGAGTTGCCGGCCGACCACAGGGCGCGCAGCGCTGCCGCGGCCTTGCGGAACTGGAGGGTGTCCATGTGGCCCTCGTACTCCGCGAGGAGCTCCGCGATCTGCTCGCCGAGCCGGGCCTCGGCCTCGCCGGCCTCGTTGCCCGCCGGCACGTCGTCGCCGAAGCGCTTGCGCGAGAAGGACAGCACGCGGTTGACGAAGTTGCCGAGGGTGTCGGCGAGGTCCTTGTTGACCGTGGCGGTGAAGTGCTCCCACGTGAAGGACGAGTCGTCGGACTCGGGCGCGTTGGCGATGAGGAAGTAGCGCCAGTAGTCGGCCGGGAGGATCTCCAGCGCCTGGTCGGTGAAGACGCCGCGCTTCTGCGAGGTGGAGAACTTGCCGCCGTAGTACGTCAGCCAGTTGAAGGCCTTGACGTAGTCGACCAACTTCCAGGGCTCGCGCACGCCGAGCTCGGTGGCCGGGAACATCACCGTGTGGAACGGGACGTTGTCCTTCGCCATGAACTGCGTGTACCGGACGTCCTCGGCCTCGAACCACCAGGACTTCCAGTCACGGGCCGCCGGGTCGAGGTCCGACCATTCCTTCGTCGCGCCGATGTACTCCACGGGCGCGTCGAACCAGACGTAGAAGACCTTGCCCTCGGCGGCCAGGTCGGGCCAGGTGTCGGCCGGGACGGGGACGCCCCAGTCGAGGTCGCGGGTGATCGCGCGGTCGTGCAGGCCCTCGGTCAGCCACTTGCGGGCGATGGAGGACGCCAGCTGCGGCCACTCCGCCTCGTGCTGCGCGACCCAGGCCTCCACCTCGTGCTGCAGCTTGGACTGCAGGAGGAAGAGGTGCTTGGTCTCGCGGACCTCCAGGTCGGTGGAGCCGGAGATCGCCGAGCGCGGGTCGATCAGGTCGGTCGGGTCCAGGACGCGGGTGCAGTTCTCGCACTGGTCGCCGCGGGCCTTGTCGTAGCCGCAGTGCGGGCAGGTGCCCTCGACGTAGCGGTCCGGCAGGAAGCGGCCGTCGACCGGCGAGTAGACCTGCCGGATCGCCCGCTCCTCGATGAAGCCGTTCTTCTGCAGCTGGCGCGCGAAGTGCTGGGTGATCTCCCGGTTCTGCACCGAGGAGCTGCGGCCGAAGTAGTCGAAGGACAGCTCGAAGCCGTCGTAGACCGCCTTCTGGGCGTCGTGGGCCTGCGCGCAGAAGTCGGAGACGGACAGGCCGGCTTCCTTGGCGGCGAGCTCGGCGGGGGTGCCGTGCTCGTCGGTGGCGCAGATGTAGAGGACGTCGTGGCCGCGCTGGCGGAGGTACCGGGAGTACACATCCGCCGGAAGCATCGACCCGACCATGTTGCCCAGGTGCTTGATCCCGTTGATGTAGGGAAGCGCGCTGGTGATCAGGTGTCGAGCCATCCTCGGATGCTCCATTTCATGTATGCGGTTGCAGCGTTCGAGCCGTGACGGATTGTGATGAGGTCATCGTATCGAACCGTCGAATGGCCGCGCGCCCGCATTTTGCCGGGTGGACGTAACGCAAAAGCGAGGGATGCGACCTCTGCGTCACGGCCCTCGCCACGGTTCATGCTACAGCCGGGACGCGATCGGCCGGGACCGGGCCCCGGCTCCGGCCGGGCCGTGGCGCGGCCCTGGCGCGACCCTGGCGCGGCCTGGCGTAGTCGTGGCGGAGCGCTGGTCCGGCCCTATGGCCGGGGCATATGCGTACGTACCGGCTGCGGTGGCGCGTGGTCGAAGTCTGTCACCCGTCGATCATCACCGAACGTAATCCTCCACCTTCGTCCTTCTGCGCCCCGCGTGCACGCCCGCGCTGTCAGTCTTGCCGCGCACAGGGGATGAGGTGAGGTGGAGCGGTGAGCGATGGCGGACCTGAGGAGTCCGGCGGGGCGGTGGGGCTGCCCAGCCGACGGCGACGGCCGACGCCGATGAGCCAGTGGAACCCGACGGCACGCCTGTCCTACTGGGCCTTCCACACCAATCGGAGGCCCTCTTACATGCGCTTCGCGTATCTGCAGCTGGGCTCCGACGCGGCCGCCGAGGACGCCGTGGACGCGACCTTCGACTCGATCATGGACGAGTGGCTGCGCATGCTCCACATGGACCGGCTCGACGCCTATGCCTGGACCCTCCTCAAGCAACGCCTGGTCGACCGGCAGCGGCAGCGCGGCACCGGGCCCGACCCCACGGACATCAGCGCCTTCGAAGCCGCCCTCAAGGAGGCCACCGCCGACCGGTACGAGGTCCTCACCGACACGATCCGCTTCTACTCCGCCGTGTCCCGGCTCGCCGAGCGCCAGCGGGACGCCGTGCTGCTGCGCTACGGACTCCAGTGCACCCCCGGGGAGGCCGCCGCCGTGATGGGCGTCGACGAGGCCACCGTCCGCTCGCAGCTCGGCCAGGCGCACCGGCGGCTCGCCCGCCTGCTCGACACCTCCGCCGAATCATGAGGCGGCGCGAGGACGACGAGGAGCCCGGCCGCGACGCCGCCGCCCGCCGCTCCCTGGACGAGTTCCTGGCCCGGGCGGGCGTCCGCGACCGGTACCCGCACTACGACCTGGGCGCGGCCGAGGCACGGCTGCTGCGCACCGCCCGCCGCAAGGGCGCCACGGCCGCGGCGACGGCCACGGCCACCGCCCGCCGCCGGGCCTACGTGTGGAGCGACCCCGCGCGGGACTGCCCGCTCGACTCCGAACGGGCCCGGCGGGACCTGAAGGCCGTCTGCCTCGCCGTCGTGTGCGCTCCGGGGGCGGAGGCGCAGCTCGCCGCCTTCCTCGCGAGCGCGCACACCGACCTGGCGGGCGCGGTCGTCTTCGGCTGCCTGCTGCACCTGGCCGGGCTGCGCGAGGGGGCCCGGTTCTGGTGGCAGTACGCCGCCGGCTCGGGGCGCTCCTGCACCGCACCGGCCGCCTACTGCCTCTTCCTCGACCACTCCCGGCGCGGTGAGCACCACGACGCCCGGGTCTGGGCGCACGAGCTGGGCGCGCGCGGCTACCGCCCGGGCGGGCGCCGGGACCTGCGCGAGGTGCGGCTGTGCGCGCAGGCGGCCGTGCTGCGGTACGTCGACCAGCGCGACGATCCCGACCTGGGCGCGGTGCCGCTGCCGAAGCCGGGGCTGCCGGCGGTGCTCGCCGGGTTCCGGCCGCCGCTGCCGACGCCGACCGTCGCGGATGCCGCCGCGGACCCGGTCCCGGTCCCCGGGTCGGGGTCGGGGGCGGGGTCGGGGGCGGGGTCGGGGGCGGGGGGCACGCCGGGGCCGGGTGCGGGGTCGGGGTCAGGGCCGGCGGGAGACCTCGCCGGCCCGGGGACAGCCGGTGCCGGCCCGCCCCGGGTTCCCGGTCAGCGGCGGGCGGACCGCGGGGGCACGCACGGCGGCGACCGCGGCCGCCGGGGCGGCCGGGCGCCGGCAGGCGGCTCCGGCGAGGCCCTTGCCGAGGCCCTCCGCGCACTGGCCGTCGTACGGGTCCTGGAGAAGCACCCGCTCGGGGTGCGGGCCGGCCAGCTGGCCCGGGAATCCGCACTGGCCGAGGAGGAGCTCCGGCCGGTGCTGGCGATGCTGTGCGAGGAGGAGTACGCGTACCGGCCCGGCGCGGGCGTGTACGCGCGCGGGCCCGCCCTGGACCGGCTCGCCGTCCCCGGCGGCGGGCTGGCCGGGCAGCTCCAGCGGACCCTGGCACTCGCGCGGGACAGCGCCGGGGCCGCCGTGTACCTCAGCCGGTACGCCGACGGCGAGGTCCGGATCACGCAGATGGCCGACGGTCCCGGGGCCCCGCCGGTGCAGGAGTGGGTGGACTTCCGGGACGCCGCGCACGCCAGCGCGGTCGGCAAGTGCCTGCTCACCCAGCTCGGCCCCGACCTGCGCCGCGACCACGTCACCCGGCACCGGCCCGCGCGGTTCACGGCCCGGACGATCACCGACAGCCGGGTGCTGTTCTCCGCCCTGGACGCGGTGGCTCCGGGTGCACCGGTGTTCGACCTGCGCGAGTACTCCCCCGGCGTGGTGTGCGCCGCCGTGCCCATCGCCGCGGGCGGCGCCGCGGGCAGTCTCGCGCTGTCCCTGCCCACGGCCCACGCACACCGGCTGCACGGGGCGACCGAGGCACTGCGCCGCAAGGCCGTTCCGGTCTTGCTGGCCCTGCTCCTGGCGGGCGCGATCCCGCCGGACGCACCCGGAGCCCCGGCACCGGCGGACCCGACGGTTCCGGCCGACGCGTCCGCCGGTGCCGGTGCCGCGGCCGGTGCCGCGGCGGCGCCCGGGGCCCCCTCGGGGACGGGGGCCTCCGGGCGGTCCGGCGCTGCCGGGCCCGGCAGCGCACCGCCCGAGGCGGCCCGACCCGCGCCGGGCGCCGTCCCGGTGGCCCCCGCAGTCGCCGCGGTCCCCGCCGTCACCACGGTCACCGCGGAGACCCTGCGCCATCTGCGCAGCCTCTTCCGCACGCCGCTGGCCCGGTCCACGGCCTCGGCGGCCGGCCCGCACCTCGTCAGCGACAGCGCGTCGGAGGCGGCGTACCTCTTCGAGGCGGCCCCCGACGACCCCGGCCCGCCCCGCCTCGCGCTGCCCCGCACCCTCGCCCCCCTCACCCCGGGCAGCCTCCGGGCCCATGACGGGCTCGTCGTCCTCGGCACCTGAGGGCCACGGCGCCGGGCCGGCGGCGGTGATCCCCTGCGGCGGTTTCGCCCCGGCACGGCAGGACGCCCCGGCACGGCAGGGCGTCTCAGCCCGCCCGGCTGAGGCGGTCCGCTCCGGAGAGGATCGCCGTCGCCAGCGCCTCGGCGGGCGCCGACACCCGCGCCCCGCGGAGCAGCGCGAACTCCACCGAGCCCAGGTCCGGCAGCCCCGGCACGCGCACCAGGCCGGGCGGGATCAGCCCACGGGTGTGCGCCATCACGCCCAGACCGGCCCGGGCCGCGGCGACCAGGCCGTTCAGGCTGCCGCTCGTACAGGCGATCCGCCACCCCCGCCCGTCCCGCTCCAGGACCTCCAGGGCACGGGCCCGGGTGATCCCCGGTGGCGGGAAGACGATCAGCGGGACCGGCCGGTCCGGGTCCACCCGCAGTCCCTCGGCCCCGATCCACACCATCCGGTCCCGCCACACCAGCCGGCCCCGTTCGTCCCCCGGACCGCGCCGCTTGGCGAGGACGAGGTCCAGCCGGCCGGCGTCGAGCCGTTCGTGCAGGGTCCCGGAAAGCTCGACCGACAGCTCCAGGTCCACCTCCGGGTGCTCGTGGCGGAAGCCCTCCAGGATCTCCGGCAGCCGCGTCACCACGAAGTCCTCCGACGCCCCGAACCGCAGGCGCCCCCGCAGCCGCGTGCCGGTGAAGTAGGCCGCCGCCCGTTCGTGGGCCTCCAGGATGGTCCGGGCGAAGCCGAGGAGCGCCTCACCGTCCTCCGTCAGCTCCACGCTGTGCGTGTCCCGCAGGAAGAGCGGGCGCCCCGTCGCCTCCTCCAGCCGGCGTACGTGCTGGCTGACCGTGGACTGGCGCACGCCGAGCCGCCCGGCGGCCTGGGTGAAGCTGAGCGTCTGCGCGACCGTGAGGAAGGTGCGCAGTTGAACCGGGTCGTACACGGTTCCATGGTGCCACGGTCATCACGGAACACGATGACAGTCAGAGCAGTGTGCGGGTTTCCCGATGACCGGTGGGCGGCCGACCATGAGGGACGGAGCACCGCACGCAGGAGCAGGGCGCGACCCTGGGCCCCGCCCTGCGCTCCCTCGCTCCCCCCCGTACCCCTGACCCGGCTGCCCCGCCCCCGCTCCCCCGCACCGTTCCGCCACCGACAGCAAGTGAGCCCCGTACATGCGCCGCCCGCACCTGCCCTCCTGGCTGCCCCTGGACCCGTACGTACTGGCCCTCCTCGGCACCGTCGGCCTCGCGGCCCTGTTCCCGGCCCGCGGCCCGGCCGCCACCGTCGCCGGGGGCGCCGCCACCGCGGCCGTGGCCCTGCTCTTCTTCCTCTACGGGGCCCGCCTCTCCACCCGTGAGGCGCTGGACGGGCTGCGCCACTGGAGGCTCCACCTCACCGTGCTGATCTGCACCTTCGTGCTCTTCCCCGTACTCGGCCTCGCCGCGCGGGCCCTGGTGCCGACCGTGCTGACGCCGCCGCTCTACGGCGGGCTGCTCTTCCTCTGCCTCGTCCCGTCGACCATCCAGTCCTCCATCGCCTTCACCTCGATCGCCCGCGGCAACGTGCCCGCCGCCATCTGCGCCGGCTCGTTCTCCAGCCTCGCCGGGATCCTCCTCACCCCGCTGCTCGCCGCCGGGCTGCTCGGCGGCAGCATCGGCGGGTTCTCCTCCGGCTCCGTGCTGAAGATCGCCCTCCAGCTCCTGCTGCCCTTCCTCCTCGGGCAGGCGCTGCGCCCGCGCATCAGCGGCTTCCTGGCGCGGCGCAAGGCGGTCCTGGGGTACGTCGACCGCGGCTCAATCCTGCTCGTCGTGTACACCGCGTTCAGCGCGGGGATGGCCGCCGGCGTCTGGCACCGGGTCAGTGCCGTACGGCTGGTCGCGCTCCTGGCGGTGGAGGCCGTACTGCTCGCGACGATGCTGCTGGTGACCTGGTACGGGGCGAAGCGGCTCGGGTTCGGCCGGGCGGACCGGATCGCCGTCCAGTTCGCCGGGGCGAAGAAGAGCCTGGCGGCCGGACTCCCCATGGCGAGCGTGCTGTTCGGGGCCCAGGCGAGCCTGGCCGTATTGCCGCTGATGCTCTTTCACCAGATGCAGCTGATGGTGTGCGCGGTGCTGGCGCGGCGGCGCGCCCGGGACGCCGGGGCAGGCGCCGGGGCGGAGGCGGAGACGGGGGCGGGAACCAGGGGGGAGGCCGAACTCCCCGCCGGGCATGTGGCGGAGGTCTCTCCCGCGCCCCAACACCCCGCGCCGCGCGCCCGGTAGCGTGCGGCGGTGACCTGGATACGCCCGCTCGCCGCCCACGCCGAACGCCCCTGCACCCTCGTGGTCTGCCGCGGCTGCTGCTGCGGCGACCCCCGCAAGAACCCCGGCACCGACCACGCCGGCCAGCTGGCCCGGCTGCGCGAGGCCGCTGCCGCTTCCGGGGGCCGCCTGGCCGTCCGCACGAGCGACTGCCTCGGCCCGTGCGCGCAGGCCAACGTGATCGTGGTGCAGCCGACGACCGAGGCGCGCCGGCGGGGAGCCCGCGCGGCCTGGTTCGGCTGGGCCCTGGACGACACCGCTACGGACGAGGTCATCGCCTGGGCAGAGGCGGGCGGTCCGGGCATCGTCCCGCTCCCGGCGACGCTCGACCTGCACCGCATCGATCCGCCGGCGCCGGCGGCCACCCGGAACGGCGCCGGAAAGACGAAGGCCGGCACCGCCCGCAGGGGCGGCGGTCGCCGCGGCCGCTAGGCGGTGCCCGGCCCGCCACCGGTGAGGTAGTCCTCGCCCGGGCAGCACGGCCGACGTCCAGGCCGACATCCAGAAAGGGTTGGGTGCATGAGCGATCCGACGGCGGTTCCTCCCCCGCCCGACCGGGCGGAAGTCGCTGCCCGTTGGCGGGCGCTGGTGGCGGGTGACGTGACACGCGAGGCCGTGCACGCATGGGCCGTTCCCTGGGTCGAGGGCGAGGGCGCCTTCAGCGACTTCCCCCCACTGGTCCTCACCGCCCTGCAGCACTTGCACGGCTTCGACCTCTGCCGGGACCCGGGCCGTCCCGGCCTCCTGTGGCACGGCACGTCGGGCGAGGGCGAGTGGATCCACTCGTCGGAGGACGTCGCCGGAGGGTTCGCCCGCTGGCAGGAGCTGTGCCGTCGCCACGATGGGGACGGCGATGCGGATCCGCAGGGCTGGTCGAAGGCGGTGCGGGAACGGGCGGGAGCTGCCGTTCGGGCCGGGGCGGCCGAGGAGGCCGAGGGGGCCGAGGGGGCCGAGGGGGCCGAGGGCGCCGAGGGGGCCGAGGGCGCCGAGGGCGCCGGGGCCGGAGCGTCCGCCCGTGGCCCCGGCAGCAGCAACGGCAACAGCTCCTAGGCGTGGCGGCGGGCGGGCTCCGGCGCCGCGGGGGCGTCCTGGTCCCCGAGGTCGAGGCGGTCCTCTCCCGCGTAGATGTTCATGTTGCCGCCGCGCAGGAAGCCCACCAGCGTCAGCCCGGACTCCAGCGCCAGGTCCACGGCCAGCGAGGACGGGGCCGAGACGGCCGCCAGTACGGGGATGCCCGCCATGACGGCCTTCTGCGCGAGCTCGAAGGAGGCCCGGCCGGACACCAGCAGGACGCTGTCCGAGAGGGGCAGCAGCCCGGCCTGGAAGGCCCGTCCGACGATCTTGTCGACGGCGTTGTGCCGGCCGACGTCCTCCCGGAGGTCGAGGAGCTCGCCGTCGGCGGAGAAAAGGCCGGCCGCGTGCAGGCCGCCGGTGCGGTCGAAGACCTTCTGCGCCGCCCGCAGCCGGTCCGGCAGCCGGCCGAGGAGGTCCACGGGGATCCGCACGCCGTCGCCGTCGGCCGGCGTGAGGGGGAACCTGGTCGCGGTGCGGACGGCGTCCAGGCTGGCCTTGCCGCACAGGCCGCAGGAGGAGGTGGTGTAGACGTTCCGTTCGAGGGTGACGTCGGGAAGCGGAACCCCCGGCGCGAGCCGGACGTTGACGACGTTGTACGTGTTCGAGCCGTCCTCCGCGGCCCCCTCGCAATAGGTGACCGCCTGGACCTCCGCGGCGGAGCCGAGCACGCCCTCGCTCACGAGGAAACCCGTGGCGAGCGCGAAGTCGTCGCCGGGGGTGCGCATGGTGATCGCGAGGGGCTTGCCGTTGAGGCGCACCTCCAGCGGCTCCTCGGCGACCAGCGTGTCCGGGCGGACCCCGGTGGTACCGTTCCGCACCCGTATGACGCGCCGGCGCTCGGTGACCCGTCCCATGTGATCAGACCGCCCGTTCTTTCCTCGCGGTGCACGTCGTCGTGCGCCTGAGGTGCCCATTGTCCCGGACCGGGAGGATGCTGCGGAATCTCCAAATTCCGTAACCGGAATCCTGTCGGGTCCCACGCCCGCGTACCCGTCGGTAGCCGGTCAGGCTGGATGGTCCTGCAGTCGTACGAGGGGGTTCCGTTCATGACCGGTTCGCGCGTGGTGGCTCTGGGGCATTACCAGCCCGCGAGAGTGCTCACCAACGAGGACCTCGCCACCATGGTCGACACCAGTGACGAGTGGATCCGCTCGCGGGTCGGCATCCGGACGCGGCACATAGCCGGGCCGGAAGAGCCGGTGGACGAGCTGGCCTACCAGGCCGCGGGCAAGGCGCTCGCGGGTGCCGGGCTGGCCCCGGACGACATCGACCTGGTGCTGGTGGCCACGTCCACGGCGATCGACCGCTCCCCCAACATGGCCGCGCGGGTCGCCGCGAAGCTGGGCATGGGCGCCGGTCCGGCCGTCATGGACCTCAACGTGGTCTGCTCGGGCTTCACGCACGCCCTGGCCACGGCCGACCACGCCATCCGGGCCGGTTCCGCGAGGCGGGCCCTGGTCATCGGCGCGGACAAGATGACCGAGATCACCGACTGGACCGACCGCACCACCTGCGTCCTGACGGGCGACGGGGCGGGTGCGGCCGTCGTCGAGGCCTGCGAGGAGCCGGGGATCGGGCCGGTGCTGTGGGGGTCGGTCCCGGAGATGGGGCACGCGGTCCGGATCGAGGGCACGCCGCCGGTCTTCGCCCAGGAGGGGCAGTCCGTGTACCGCTGGACGACGAGCCGGCTGCCGGCACTGGCCCGCCAGGTGTGCGAGAAGGCGGGGCTCACGCCGGAGGACCTGGCCGGGGTGGTCCTGCACCAGGCGAACCTGCGGATCATCGAGCCCCTGGCCCAGCGGCTCGGCGCCGTGAACGCGGTCGTCGCCCGGGACGTCGTCGACTCCGGCAACACCTCGGCGGCCAGCATCCCGATGGCGCTGTCGAAGCTCGTCCAGCGCGGCGAGATCCCCTCGGGCGCCCCGGTGCTCCTCTTCGGCTTCGGCGGGAACCTGTCGTACGCCGGTCAGGTCATCTCCTGCCCGTAGCCGCCGGGTGAAGGGGGTCGCGGAGGAGCCGCCGACGCAGCGAGACGATCCGTCCCGCAAGGCCGTCGGCGGCATGCCCGCAGGTCAGCGACCGCCCCGGAGCGAATACCTGGTCGGAGCCACGCCGAACTGCTGCTATTGTTGTCCATGTCGCCGCGGGAGACCGGGGCGGATCACCTAGTCCGGGTGGCGGAATGGCAGACGCGCTAGCTTGAGGTGCTAGTGCCCTTTATCGGGCGTGGGGGTTCAAGTCCCCCCTCGGACACCAGCTAAGACCCCAGTCCATCTGGGGTCTTTCGCTTTTCTGGGCAGCGGCGTGACCACGAACCGGCCTGCGACCGGCCGTCACTGCGCGGGCCGACCGGCCCCGGCCCTCCTCAGGAGTTCCGTGGGGAACGGGGTCTGGGTCATCGAGCACGCACCTGCGTGAGGCCGTAGCGGGTCGACGGGGCGGCTGGCGAGGCCAGCAACGGAACCGTGGAGTACGACAACGGCACCGGCAAGTGGACCTGCATCGGCGGCAGGTACAACAGCCAGCCCATTGGCTGAAGCAGCCACGGGCCCGGCCCCGAGCCGACGACACGGAATCCGGAAGACCCCCGCAGAAGCAGGGGTCTTCCGGATTTTGCCCGGGGGTGCGGATCCCCGACCGTCATCCACGGCGACGCTCCGCCCCGAGGGGACACCCACGGTCACGCCGGGGCCGTGGGGGTGACGGCGGTGGAGCCGACGGCCCGTGCGCCGCTGCCGGGGTCCGGGCGGCCGGTCCCGGCGGGCCGGTACTGCGGCCTTCCGGTTCCGCGGCCACCATCGGAGTAACGGCCCGTTGAACAGTTCGGCCCGGGCCCGGACGCCCGGTGGCGACCTCGCCCTCGACGCCCCCTTCGCCGGTGGGAGGCCCGCTCCGGGCCCCGGCTCCACGCCCCTGCCGGCCCCGCACTCCGCCCCGAACCGGCCGCTGAAGGCCTGGGACACGGACCCGGGAAGCGCGCAGCGCCTCCGCCGCTCCGGGCGTGTCGCCCCTGTGGTGAGTGATCCGCTTCGAGTGGCAACCGGGCGCCGGCGGGGTGAGACTCAAAGGGCACGACGACCGGACCGAGCCGGAGGGCTCGGGTTGCGTCCGGGCACCGAGTGCGGCCGTACGGGGCCGGGGGTTGTCATCTCCTCAAAGGAGGAATTTCCTCAAGGAGCCCGCATGGAAGAAGAATCGGTCGAGGTCCTGACGTCCGGGCCGGAGCCATCTGCCCTCACGGAGCGCAGTAGCGCCGACCCGACGGAGGACATCGAACGAATTTTCGCCGAGGTACTGGCCGACGTCATCGGGGTCGACCGGGTATCGGCGGACAGTCACTTCTTCGACGATCTCGGCGCCAATTCCCTGGTCATGGCGCAGTTCTGCGCCCGGATCAGGAAGCGGTCGGACCTGCCCTCGATCTCGATCAAGGACATCTACCGCGAGCCCACGGTGCGTGGCCTGGCCGCTTCGGTGGCCGGAGCCGTCGTGGTCGCGGTGGAGCCGCCGCCCCCGCACGAGGCGCCGACCCGGACCAGCACGGTCCGTTACACGGTGTGCGGTGTGGTGCAGTGCCTGGTCTTCCTCGGTTACTGCCTGATCGCCGGCACGCTGATGACCCGTGGCTACGAATGGGTCTCCGAGGCACCGGGTGCCCCTTCCGTCTACCTGCGCTCGCTGGTCTTCGGCGGCTCCCTGTTCGTCGCGCTGTGCGCCCTGCCCATCGCGGCGAAGTGGATCCTCGTCGGCCGTTGGAGACCCCGGGAGTTCCCGATCTGGAGCGTGGCCTACCTCCGCCTGTGGACGGTACGGGTGCTGATCCAGGCCTCTCCGATGGCACTGCTGGTCGGCAACCCCCTGCACGTGCTGTACCTGCGCGCCCTGGGGGCCCGGATCGGCCCGGGCGTGACGATCCTGACCCGGACGATCCCGGTCTGTACGGACCTCCTCACGATCGGTGCCGGGACGGTGATCCGGAAGGAGGCGATTTTCCTGTGCTACCGGGCGCACGCAGGTCGCATCCAGACCGGTCGGGTCACTCTGGGCCGGGACGTGTTCGTGGGCGAGAAGACCGTCCTCGACATCGACACCGCCATGGGTGACGGGTCCCAGCTGGGCCACACCTCCACGCTGCTCCCGGGGCAGTCCGTCCCGGCCGGAGCCCGCTGGCACGGCACCCCCGCCCAGCCCACGGACGTGGACTACGTCCGGGTGCCGCCGCGGTCGTGCAGCACGCTGCGCCGCGCCTGCTACGGGCTGGTGGCCCTGCTCCAGCTGCTGGTGCTGTACGTGCCGCTGACCGTCGGCGGGTTGTACATGGTGCTGCGCGAGGTGCCCGCGCTGGATCGGGCGCTGGCCCCCGGCACCCTGGGCTACTCCTCTTCGTTGGTCTACCTGGACGCCTTCGTGCTCGCCACGGTGGTCTTCTTCGGCGGTGTGGTCTTCAGCCTGTGCGTGCTCTACACGGTGCCCAGGCTGCTGAACCGACTGATCACGCCGGACCGGGTGTATCCGCTGTACGGATTCCACTACGGGATCCACCGGCTGATCGCCCGTATGACCAACATCAGGTTCTTCCGCTGGCTGTGCGGTGACAGCTCGTACATCGTCCCCTACCTGCGGGGGCTGGGATACGACCTGTCCAAGACGGTGCAGACCGGGTCGAACTTCGGCACCGAGGTGCAGCACGAGACCCCGTTCCTGGTCAAGGTGGGCAGCGGCACGATGGTCGCCGACGGCCTGTCCATGCTCAACGCGGAGTTCTCCGGCTCCTCCTTCCGGGTCAGCCGGGTCCAGATCGGGGCGAGCAGCTTCCTCGGCAACAACATCGCCTACCCGGCCGGGGGGCGCACGGGCGAGAACTGCCTCCTGGCCACGAAGGTGATGGTCCCGCTCGACGGCGAGATCCGCGAGGGCGTGGGACTGCTCGGCTCGCCGTGCTTCGAGATCCCGCGCACGGTGGAGCGCGACACCCGCTTCGACCACCTGCGCAGCGACCAGGAGCTGGAGCGGAACCTGCGCGCGAAGAACCGCTACAACCGGCACAGCATGGCCCTGTTCCTGGGCGTGCGCTGGCTGCACGTCTTCCTCTTCGCACTGATCGGCCTGCTCACGGCCGACCTGTACGAGCTGCTCGGTGTCGTCGCGCTCGGGGCCATGCTGCCGGCCGGCCTGCTCGTCACCACCCTGTACTACGTCTTGGTGGAGCGGTCCTTCACCGCCTGGCGTCCGCTGCGCCCGCAGCTGTGCTCCATCTACGACCCCGTCTTCTGGCGCCAGGAGCGGCTGTGGAAGGTGCCCGACCAGCACCTGGTGGTCTTCAACGGCACCCCGTTCAAACCGCTGGTCTGGCGGCTGCTCGGAGTCCGGATCGGACGTCGGGTCTTCGACGACGGGTTCTCGGTGACGGAACGGACGCTGGCCTCCGTCGGCGACGACTGCACCCTCAACTTCCACAGCAAGGTGCAGTGCCACTCCCAGGAGGACGGCACCTTCAAGTCCGACTACAGCACCGTGGGCCCCGGCTGCACGCTGGGCGTCAACTCCCACGTGCACTACGGCGTGACGATGGGCGAGGAGTCCCACCTCGCCGCCGATGCCTTCCTGATGAAGGGCGAGGACGTCCCGGCGGGCGCCCGGTGGGGCGGCAATCCCGCCACCGAGACACGAGAGAACCCCCATCTGCCCGAGGCCAGCCGCCCCGCGGCGCGGCGAAGGTGAGCGGAGACATCATGGCAGTGCACCTGGAGGACGGCCGGGACTTCTGGCACCGCGTGCTCCTGTCCGGCGGTTCCACCACGCTCCCGCGGACGCACGGTCCGGGGGCGGGTGTCGCCTCCCACGAGGAGCCCGTCCCCGAGGACGTCGCCGCCGGCCTGCGCCGCCGCGCATCGGAGCTGGCGGTGCCGCTCACGACGCTCCTGCTCGCCGCGCACGGTCGGGTGTTGGCCGCGCTCACGGGTGAAAGCGAAGTCACCACGGGATATCTGACGGGGCCCGGCGAACCCGTGCTGCCCTGCCGGCTGAACACCGGGTCGGAGTCGTGGCGGCGGTTGGTGGCGGAGGTCCACTCGACCGCGTCCGCGCTGCGGGCGCACCGCCGGTACCCGGTGGAGGCGCTGCGCCGCGAGACCGGCCTGCCCGGTCCGTCGTACGAGACCGTGTTCGACCCCATCGGTGTGGACGGCCCGGACGTGGCACCGGCCACCACCCGGTCCGGCCCCGGGCCGGACCCCACGGAGCAGGTGGTACTGGTGGTCGGCGCCACGCACGCCCCGGACCGGCTCGTCCTGCGACTGCGCTACCGCACCGGGGCGCTGTCCCCCGAATCCGCCCGCAGGATCGCCGGCTACCACCGCACTGCGCTCGCCCTGTTGGCCGCCGACCCGGACGCCGCGCACGATGCGCAGAGCCTGCTGTCGGCGGAGGAACTGCGCTTCCAGCTGGAGGAGCTGGCCGGCCCCCGGCGTGACCTGCCGGACCGTCGGGCCCACGAGCTGTTCGAGGAGCGGGTCCGGATGCACCCGCAAGCGGTGGCGGTGGTGCACGGTGCGCGCAGCTGGACGTACCAGGAGGTCAATGAGCGGGCCAACCGGCTGGGTCGGGCCCTGCTGGCCCGCGGGCTGCGCAGTGAGGACCCCGTGGCGGTCGTCACGGAGCGCACCCCGGAGTGGCTGGCCGCAGTGCTGGCGGTGTTCAAGGCCGGCGGCGTGTACCTGCCGATCGAGCCGCACTTCCCGGCGGGACGCATCGCGGCCACGCTGGAGCGCGCGCAGTGCCGGCTGGTGCTGACCACGGCGGACAGCACGGCCACCCTGGAGCCGGCGGTGGCCACGCTGCCCGGGACCACCGTCCTGTACCTGGACACGGCCCTGGCCGAGCAGACGGACGGCCGCGACCTGGGCGTGGCGGTGGCCGCTGACCAGTTGGCCTACATCTACTTCACCTCCGGTTCCACGGGCACGCCCAAGGGCGCGATGTGCGAGCACGCGGGCATGCTCAACCACCTGTGGGCGAAGATCGACGACCTGGGGGTGACCGAGTCGGCGGTGGTGGCGCAGATCGCGCCGCAGTGCTTCGACATCTCCTTGTGGCAACTGGTCTCGGCGCTGCTCGTGGGCGGCCGGACGCTCCTGGTGGAGCAGGACGTCATCCTGGACGCCGAACGCTTCGTCGACCGGGTCGTCGAGGCCCGGGTCTCCGTGCTCCAGGTGGTGCCCTCGTACCTGGAGGTGGTGCTGACGTGCTTGGAGCGGCGGCCGCGGGCCCTGCCCGACCTGCGGTGCGTGTCGGTCACCGGCGAGCCGCTGAAGAAGGAGCTCACCGAGCGTTGGTTCGCCGCCCAGCCGAACGTTCCGCTGGTCAACGCCTACGGGCTGACGGAGACCTCGGACGACACCAACCACGAGGTGATGCACGGGGTGCCGGGGCAGGAGCGGGTGCCGCTCGGCCGGCCGATCGCCAACGTGCACGTGTACGTCGTGGACGAACACCTCCGCCCCGTCCCGCTGGGCGCTCCCGGCGAGATCGTGTTCTCCGGGGTGTGCGTGGGCCGCGGCTACGTCAACGATCCCGAGCGGACCGCGCTGGCCTTCCTGGACGATCCGCACCGGCCGGGCCGGCGGCTGTACCGCAGCGGCGACCACGGCCGCTGGCTGCCCGACGGGAAGCTGGAGTTCCTCGGCCGCCGGGACACCCAGGTGAAGATCCGCGGCTTCCGGATCGAGATCGGCGAGATCGAGAACACCCTGCTGCGGGTACCCGGCGTACGGGACGGCGCGGTGGTGGTCACCGAGCGGGATGACCGGGGCAAGCACCTGGTGGCCTTCTACAGCGGCCCGCAGGAGCTCGACCCGGAGCAGCTGCGGGAGCGGCTGGGCGCCTCGCTCCCCGGCTACATGGTGCCCCCGGCCTTCCATTGGCGCGAGAGCCTGCCGCTGACGGCCAACGGCAAGATCGACCGGAAGGCGTTGACGGCACTGGCCGCGGAGCTCGCCGATCTCGCCGATGCGGGCGGGACCGGGGAGGGGTACGCCGCGCCGACCACGCCGACCGAGCACCGGCTGGCCGCCGCCTGGGCCCAGGTGCTGGGCGTGCCGCAGGACCGGGTCGGCCGGACGGACCACTTCTTCGACCGCGGCGGCACTTCCCTGGCCGCGGTGCGGCTGGCGATCGCCCTGGACCGGGCGGTCTCCTTGAAGGACGTCACCCGCTGCCCGGTGCTGGCCGACCTCGCCGCGCTGGTGGACGAACGCTCCGGGCGGACGCCGGCCGGGTCCGCCCCCTCACCCGGCGGATGCCGGGTCCTCGGGGCGCCGGCCGCCGGGACCGGGGCGAGCGTGTTGCTCCAGACGCTGTCGCGACCGGTGGACAGCGGGGCCGGCTCCCTGGTGTGCGTCCCGCACGCGGGCGGCAACGCCGTCAACTTCCAGCCGCTGGCCCGGGCGTTGCCGGGCGGAGGGCCGGTGGTGCGTGCGGTGGAGCTGCCGGGGCACGATCCGGCGGCGACCGGGGCCGAGGACTTCGCGCCGCTCCCCGCGCTGGCCGAGCAGGTGGTCCGCGAGATCGGCCGACTGGGGCTGGTGGGCGTGCTGTTGTGGGGCCACTCGTCCGGCGCGGCGCTGGCCGTGGCGGTGGCCCGACTGCTGGAGGAGGCCGGGACACCGGCCCAACACCTCTTCATCGGGGCCCAGTTGCTGGGGGACGCGACCGAGCGACGTTCTGCCGCAGCCGAGTTGGAGCAGCAGAGCGATGCGCTCATTGCCGAGCGACTCGCCGCGGGCGGCGCCGGCGACGCGCCCGCGCTGGGCGCCCGGCAGGCCGAACGCGTGGCCGCCGCCTACCGGCACGACTGCGTGAGCGCCCACCACTACTTCGCCGACCTGGTCCAGTCCCCGCCCGCGGACCGGCTGGCCACTCCGGTGACGGTGGTCGTCGCGGCTGACGACCCGTACACGGCCGGGGCCGTGCAGCGGCACCGCGACTGGGGGCTGCTGGCCCGGCAGGTGCAGCTCTACGAACTCACTGACGGCGGCCACCACTTTCCGCGGACCCGTCCCATGGAGACCGCGAAGGCCGTCCTGCACGCCACGGAATGACCGGCTCGTCGAGCCGCCACCGAAAGGAGATCCAGATGGCGTCCTCATCCCCGACGTCACTTCCCGATCCGGAACTGCGACCCGGCCGACCACCGGTGTTGGAGGTCGAGATCGACGACGAGGCCCCGCAGTGGGCGACCCGGCACCGGGACGCCCTGCGCGCCGCCGTCGCCGAGCACGGCGCACTGCTGGTCCGTGGCCTCGGGCTGCGTGAACCGGCCGTGATCGGCGCCGTTTTCCGTGGCCTGGCCACGGGGCTGATGGCCGAACGCGAGGCGTTCGCGCCCCGCGAGGACCACGGCGGCGGGGTGTACTCCGCCACCCAGTGGCCGCCGAACCAGCCGATGTGCATGCACCACGAGCTCAGCTACCGGGTGGAGTTCCCGGGCCTGATGCTCTTCGCCTGCCCGACGGCACCCGCCACCGGCGGCGCCACCGCGGTCGCCGACGGGCCGACCGTGCTCGACGCCCTGCCGACCGAGTTGACCGAGCGGTTCGAGCGGGAGGGCTGGCTGCTCAGCCGGAGCTACAACGACGAGATCGGAGCCTCGGTGGCCGAAGCCTTCGGCACCGACGACCGGGCCGCCGTGGAGGCGTACTGCCGGGCCCACGCCATCGAGTTCGCCTGGCAGCCCGACGGCGGGCTGCGGACCCGTCAGCGACGCAGCGCCGTCGTGCGCCACCCGGTCAGCGGCCGGCGCTGTTGGTTCAACCAGATCGCCTTCCTCAACGAGTGGACGCTCGCCCCGGAAGTGCGCGAGTACCTGGTGGACGTGTACGGCCCCGACGGCATGCCGTTCAACACGCGCTACGGGAACGGCGACCCGATCGGCGAGGACGTGGTGCAGCTCCTGAACAAGATCTACGAGCAGGCCACGGTGCGTGAGCCGTGGCGCTCCGGCGACCTGCTGCTGGTGGACAACATCCGCACGGCGCACAGCAGGGAGCCCTTCGACGGTCCGCGCGAGGTGCTCGTGGGCCTGGCCGACCCGGTACACCTGGCCGACTGCTCCCCCACCGTGGAGGTAACCGCACGATGACCGGTACGTCGTCCCCCTCCGATGCGGCGACACCCGCCGAGGCCACGTCCCTCGTGCCGCCCTTCGCCGTGGTCCCCGGCATCCAGGTTGAGCAGGTTCTCCGGGGGCGCGAGAAGCAGCTCGTGGAGCTGGTCGAGGCCACCTACCGGATGCACAGCGCCGGCAAGTCGGTGAACCCTCCCTCGTTCTTCCTGCGGTTCCCCGACCGCCCTTCCTCCCGCATCATCGCCCTTCCCGCCTCCCTGGGCGGGCCGGCGGGGGTGGACGGGCTGAAGTGGATCTCCAGTT
This sequence comes from Streptomyces sp. NPDC059851, assembly GCF_042732005.1. Classification (NCBI taxonomy): domain Bacteria; kingdom Bacillati; phylum Actinomycetota; class Actinomycetes; order Kitasatosporales; family Streptomycetaceae; genus Streptomyces; species Streptomyces sp. NPDC059851. The sequence goes on from NZ_JBHWJJ010000069.1 coordinate 38,118, forward strand.
TCCCGGAGAACGTGACGGCCGGCATTCCCCGTGCCTCGGCCGTGCTCATCCTCAACGACCAGGCCACCGGCTACCCGTTCGCGTGCCTGGAGAGCTCCGTCATCAGCGCCAGCCGGACCGCCGCCTCGGCGGCGCTGGCCACCGACCGCCTCTGCCGGGGGCGGCCCCGCCCCTCCCGGGTCGGGTTCTTCGGCGCCGGCCTGATCGCCCGCTACATCCACACCTTCCTGGTGGCCACCGGCTGGTCCTTCGACGAGATCGGGATCCACGACCTGTCGCCGGAGAGCGCCGCCGGATTCCGCTGCTACCTGGAGCAGTCGGAGACGCCCGGGCAGATCACGGTGCACCACAGCGCCGAGGACCTGATCCGCTACAGCGACGTGGTGGTCTTCGCCACCGTCGCCGGCACCCCGCACGTCCACGACCCGTCGTGGTTCTCGCACAACCCCGTGGTGCTCCACGTGTCGCTGCGCGACCTCGCGCCGGAGATCCTGCTCGGCTCGACCAACATCGTCGACGACGTCGAGCACTGTCTGAAGGCGGACACCTCGCCCCACCTGGCCGAGCAGCTCACCGGGAACCGCGAGTTCCTGCACGGCACCCTGACCGACGTGATGACGGGGGCCGTCACGGTACCCGCCGACCGGCCGGTCATCTTCTCCCCCTTCGGTCTCGGGGTGCTCGACCTCGCAGTCGGCAAGTTCGTCTACGACGAGCTGGAACGTTCAGGAGACCTGCACTTCATCAAGGACTTCTTCCACGGCCTGCGCCGGTACGGATGAACCGCAACAGGACGCAGTCGCTACGCACAGGACCGCACGTCCGCTGACACAGGGTCCCCCGCTCAGGAGGTCACGACCCTGCCGAGGATGAGGAGGGCAACCGTGCCCGTCATATCCGTTCCCTACGACTTCAACGAGGAACAGCTCTACGTCGACCTCCGGCCGACGTTCGGGCAACCGCTCTTCCTGAAGTGCGAGGGATTCAACTTCGCCGGATCGATCAAACTGAAGGCCGCCATCGAGATGGTGGAAACCGCCGAGCAGGAAGGCCTCCTGACCGAGGACTCGATCATCGTCGAGTCCTCGTCGGGAAACCTCGGCGTCGCCCTCAGCATGATCGCGGCGAGCAAGGGCTACCAGTTCCTCTGCGTGACCGACTCACGCTGCAACCTGCCCACCCGGCTGATGATGGAGGCGTTGGGCAGCGAGGTACGCACCATCTCCCAGGAGGGTCACGCCAACGGCTTCCTCGGCGCCCGCTTGGACTACGTCCGGGCACTGTGCGCCTCCGACGACCGCTACGTGTGGCTGAGCCAGTACACCAACCCGGGCAACTGGCGGGCGCACTTCCGGCGCACCGCGCCGGCGATAGCGCGCCGGTTCCCGGCGCTGGACGTCCTGTTCGTGGGGGCCGGCACCACCGGCACCCTCATGGGCTGCGCCCGGTTCTTCCGGGAGTGGCACCGACCGGTCCGCATCGTCGCCCTGGACGCCGTGGGGTCGGTGTCCTTCGGCGGTGAACCGGGGCGGCGGATGATCCCGGGGCTGGGGATGAGCATCCGCCCTCCGCTGCTGGACGAGTCCTTCGTGGACGAGGTGGTCCGGGTCGAGGAGACGGACACCATCCGGGCCTGTCACCGTATGGCCCGCAAGGGCTTCCTCTTCGGCGGTTCCACCGGCACGGTGGTCAGCGGCGCCACGAGGTGGCTCGCCGAGCACGACACGCGCGACCTCACCGCCGTGGCGCTCGCCCCCGATCTGGGCGAGCGCTATCTGGACACCGTCTACCAGCGCAACTGGTTGCACGCCCTGTACGGCGAGAACGTGCTCGATGAGGAGGGGGCGCCGGCGACCGGCGAGCTCCAGCAGGGGCTGGCCGCGGGCCCCTGAGCAAGCCGGCTACGCCCCGGGGCCGGCGCACCACCACGGGTGGTGCGC